>NZ_LSSO01000003.1:0-47755 GCF_001645205.1 Brevibacillus sp. SKDU10
CTCCGGTTGCTCCCGTTGCTCCCGTTGCCCCGGTTGCTCCGGTCGCTCCGGTATCTCCGGTTGCTCCGGTTCCTCCCGTTGCTCCGGTCGCTCCGGTATCTCCTGTGGCTCCGGTTGCCCCGGTTGCTCCCGTTGCCCCTGTCGCTCCGGTTGCTCCCGTTGCCCCTGTCGCTCCAGTTGCTCCAGTCGCTCCGGTTGCTCCGGTCGCTCCCGTTGCTCCCGTTGCTCCCGTTGCTCCCGTTGCTCCCGTTGCTCCCGTTGCTCCGGTTGCTCCGGTTGGACCCGTTGGACCTGTCGAGCCGGTTGGGCCTGTCGGACCGGTTGGACCTGTCGGGCATTCAATAAAGGTAATAAACGTAGATCTGCAAGTGGTAGAAGAACTGTGGTTACAATGTTTATGGGCAAACAGTGGATCTTTTCTTAAATAAAGATCTAACTCCGATTGAATAATGCTGTCGTAAATCTTGTCAATTTCAAAACGATTATCCAACGCAATAACACCTTCCTTTCTCCTTTACAGTATTCAAATTTTTAAAAAGGGTATTGTGTAAATAAACTATTTTAAAAAAAATGTGCCTTTTTGTTGTACATGTAAAGGTACGTTCATCACCCTTTAGCCAAAAAAAGAAGCGTCCAAATTCATCATTTAGACGCTTCTTCCCTTATGTATTTAACTCTATAGCAAAATCGTTATGAGATAATGTAATTTCTATCCTGTAATTTTTAAAGTACAATCTCTTTAATAATTACAGCTGGGTTTCCACCTACGACAACGTTATCCGGCACGTTTTTCGTTACGACAGCTCCTGAAGCGACAACTACATTATTTCCAATCCTGACCCCTGGATTAATGATAGCACCCCCACCAATCCATACATGATTGCCAATGACAACCGGTTTCCCATATTCCAAACCACTTGCCCGCTCTAAAGGATGGAGTGGATGCATAGCCGTATAAATATGAACACCTGGTCCCAGCATACAATGCTCGCCTATACGTATTTCACAAACATCAAGCATGATGCAATCGTAGTTGGCAAAGAAATGCTCTCCAAGATGAATGTTGTATCCATAATCACATCGAAAGTTAGGCTGTATAACACAGTCCTCTCCCTTCGTACCGAATAACTGAGATAATATGTCCTTTCGTTCTTCCTTTTCGGTTTCTAACGACTGATTATACAATCTCGTCAGCCTACTAGCTTGTTGACGCTCCTTGCTCAGCTCTATATCGGAGGCATCATATAATTCACCGTTTATCATTTTTTGTTTTTCTGTTTTCATAACGTCACTCTCCTTATTCCCACATCAACTACAATTACAGCTATGTTAACATGAATAAAAGAAATAATGGTATAACATTTAAGGCCAATAGAGACATAAAAAAATCCATCCCTTCAATGTGAGGGATGGATTTAGCGATTATATATTCCATTTGATAAAAGGATGTATCGTTACATTGCTACAGCCTTTTTCATTTCTAAATAAGTAGGCTCACCAATTAGCCCCAATCGCCATAGAGAAACACCTTTTAAACCGTATCGTTTAGCTAGACCAATTTTACTGTTAATGGTACCAGCATTTTCACTGCCCATAGAGATACCTAGGATCAGCTTCTCTTTTGGCACCTGCTTTAACGCAAGTTGGATAGCCTCATTTACTTTGTCCAAATTCTCCGGCTGTCCCTTTTGTCCATAGTCATACGCCATGATAATCAAATCGTCTGCCATAGCACTTAATTGTGCATAATCGTAGCCTTTATAGGAACCGTTTGGCGGATGCAAGATTAGTGACAGCTTTTTACCTTCCTGATGCAACACAGGAGCTAGCTGTCCAACAAATTCAGTGTATAGACGTTTCTCAAGCTCGATATCTCCGCTCAAGCCCAATCCTTCAAAATCTAAGGCAACCCCTTCAAACGGCTGATTGCGCACAGTTTGTAAAATTCCATCAATCGTTTGTTGTCGTAGCTGCGCGGTTTGAAGCATTTTCATTAGCTCACCTTTGCGATCTGAAGCAAAAACCATGAAGTATGGCTGTGTTCCGCCTGACTTTGCTTCACTTACGATCCCCTCTGGTGTTACATCTCCTGCTGATTTAGGCCAATAAAAATCTTTGCCTTGAAGTGTAAACTCACCATTTTCATTGATTCTTGCCCAGCCAAAGGCAACTGCATCAAAGGAAGGGATAAGTTGTCGCTCACTAAATGAAGAAATGGCATAGAAAGCCATCGTATATAAATCTTTTGGTGGAGATTGCAATAACACAGTTCGGTTAGCACCGTCCCAGTTAACCGTAGCCCCAAATTGCTCACTGAAAACCCGCAACGGGATTAATGCGCTCCCCTTGTAAAGCGTAGGGCTTACAGCCAATGTGATTGGTTGATTATTCACATAAGCAGTAGCATTGTTGATTTGTAGGCGAAGCTGTGTTCCAGCAGTTCCATTTGGATTGGTAGCAACGATCGTCCGTGTTGCATTATCCCATTGCACCTGGATTCCCATCGCTTCTGCAATCGCTCGGAATGGCACTAAAGTCGTTCCTTTTACTACTTGAGGCTGTACCGGAAAGGTTAGTGGATAACCATCTAGTAAAATTTTTGCATTACCACTTGCTAGGGATTGGGAAGGCTGTAAACCGAATAGCAACAGCAGTAACCCAGATAGCAAGAAGGTCTTTAACCATATTTTCATCTCTATTTTCTCCCTGTCCTTATCCTTTTTTCTTTGTCTCTCTTGCGTCATCATTCGTACATACAAAACTGATACAATCTATCTTTGGGCCCTATACCAATCCAATTCCTTTTTGCCAATGTAGCTGAAGCACTACTGCCCTTGCTACAATCCCAAATAAGGCTCTTGTTTTGTGTTTATCAAAAACCCAAAAACTGCTACGTTCACACAGCTAGCTTTTCATAAGGTCCTATGGTAAAGGTTTCTTTTCAATAGAAAGAGGTTTTCCTGATACGAATGCTGACATCAATCTGCTCATGATCAGTTGTCATGAACTATGCTCCAGTCAAACCTATCTGTATGAAGGCTTCTTGGGAATCTCAGAACAGCTTCAGCTTATTTAACAAGAACCCTTTAGTTTTAGAAGAGCGGAGTCTTGTAGACAATTCATCATCAATCTTTCTGGATAGACGGAAGAGCTTTCGTCCGGTAAAAGCACATTAGAGAGAATACCTTCATTAAAAAGATATCTAACTCCTTGGGTTTCGTTGTCTCTATACGCAGCTTGATATGATACCGATACATTCAATGAGCCATGCTTTGGGTTTCATCTATCGCGAAATGATTCATGTTTTGTCTGAACGTAGCCGATTTTGTGCATTCAATCGTTTCACACTGCTAATACATCATTAGCTATGCTTACGATTACATGAAATTCACCAATGCCTTGCAGTCACAAAGTAGGTTGATCTGGATCGTCAATAAAGACACAATATATGGAGGATTACCTGTAATCACTGCTTAAAGAAACAGGCTAGCTTTTCACTTCAAAATCAATTGAAGCTTTAGAAAATCCTTTTTCTCCAGCTCCGTAATCATGGGTCGACTTCTCCATCGTCTTTATTGGCTTATAGTAAATAATATCAAAAAATCATAAATGTTACTCTGTAAAATTACACATATCTAAAATTTTTTTTATTTTTTTAATAGAATTTGCTTTTTGTTTATCAACATGTTATGATTATTCTTGTGTTTTTCATATGTAAGATGATTGTTTACCTTCATCCAACCAATTCTTTTTTCCTCGAAATGAATTACTCTCACCTGTTTTTTCAAATCTCACGTCCAAAAACTATTTTCCCAAAGAAGCAATTCATTTTCAGGCAAGCGTTTTGATTTACCCGATTCACACTGGCGCGGTCATTGGAGCCGTAAGGACGGAAGAGAGGTAGGGCTTTCGTTGTTTTGAGGTTCAAAAATGCTATATCTATCTTTTTCCAGATACTATGTCGTAAGGGAAAAAGAATTCGAATAAGGTTATAAAACACCGACATGAAGTCATGTGGGACAGCTACAATATGGAAACCATAAAGCCACCTTTAATTGGTGGCTTTTTCTTTTTTTCCACTATTCTCCCTCTCTTGAAAAAAATAAGCTTTTTTCTGGAAATATACTTGCTGTTACACCTCTATGATTTTAAAATAGAGTTCCACGACACATTAAGCTGACGATTCCCACTCACCATTGATATGAATATGGGGATGTGGGTCATACTAACTGGCAGTGCCCCTGTCTTGGTATGTTATTCAAGTTATTTTTAATATGAAAGGGGAGCATCTGAGATGAGCCCAAGTATCTTGGCACCGTCAGAAACAGAACAGCATCAGCAAGTATCTGCTCAATTGTTACATTGGATTGATCAATTTAAGGATGCAGCTTCTCAAGGGAAGTGCGCTGACTATATACCTGCCCTAGGCAAGATGAATCCTCATCAGCTAGGGGTTACTGTAATAGGTACAGATGGAACGATGATTACCGCTGGCGATTGTGAGGCTTTATTCACATTGCAAAGTATTTCTAAAGTACTCAGTCTAGTCGCGGTATGTATGGAATATGGCATTCCTCATGTTTTGCAGCGAGTTGATGCAGAGCCTACTGGTGATGCTTTTAACTCTATTATTCGATTAGAAATGAGCAAACCGGGTCGTCCCTACAATCCGATGATTAACGCGGGGGCCATTACAGTTTCATCTATGCTCGCTGGTGATTCTGTTGCCCAAAAAATGGATTCCCTTAACAAGCTGTTTATCCAACTAATCGGTACCGCTCCCGTGCTAAATCAAGAGGTATTCGAGTCAGAGTGGAATACTGCTCACCGCAATCGTGCCTTAGCTTATTATCTGAAGGATATTGGTTTCTTAGATGGAGATGTGGAGAGTGCTCTGGAGGTTTATTTAAAACAGTGCGCCCTTGAGGTAACGACCAAGGATACGGCCCTAATCGGCTTAATCCTAGCCCTAGACGGCTATCACCCGATCCGTCAGGAACAAGTAATTCCTAAGGACGTAGCTCGTTTCACTAAATCCCTAATGCTGACATGCGGAATGTATAACGCGTCTGGTAAATTCGCTGCCTTTGTGGGCGTTCCAACGAAAAGCGGGGTCTCTGGAGGTATCCTCTCCGCTGTACCGCCTCGCTATCGCTCCCGTGACTTACCTTTTGCCGATGGTTGCGGAATTGGGATTTTTAGTCCTTCGATTGATGAGGTTGGCAATAGCGTGGCTGGCTCCCTGTTGCTAAAAGAAATGGCTCAGCAATGGGATTTAAGTATTTTTTAGCTAAAAAGACAAGTACATGAGGCTCCGATAGATACGATCGGAGTCTTTTTTATTATGTCTCATCCATCTATATACAGATAATGGTATTATGTAAAATAAAAAGCTGGCAAAGCTATGGTACGTCGGTGTACTAGTCTATTCCTACTATAATTAGGATGAATCTACACTCTCCGTTCACTTGCACAATACAGCAGCAGACGAAATTGTTTTTTATCATCAAGGGATTTTGCATCAGCTTGCTTACTCTATCAATGAAAATAAGCGGAATGAAAAGATACACCAACAGATGATACAGGTAGCCAAAACATTTGTTGACAACGCATAACTCAGACTTGAACGCCTTATAAAGTGTTTCACTCAACGGCTCAACTTTGTATAATTGGAGGCAGAAGCCTTTATATTCCGCTTCCTTCTTTATTATAGAGAGGATTCGTTTTATATAGTCTTTCGAGAGCTCACGCTATGGTTTGCACGAAAAGGAGATTGTTCACATGAATCAAGCTAAACAAGCAGAAATCTCTTCGGGTATATTTGTAAACTCGAACAATCCATCCTCACGATCACTAAAACGTATACTTATCGTCACCTCTGTAGAAGCCGAACAAGAAGCGGTAATCCGCGGCTTAAACGGTGCAGAAGGCTTTGACGTTCTAGTGGGTGGTGTCGGTGCAGTCTGTGCCGCAGCCAGTACAGCACGCACGTTGGCATCTACTACATATGATGTAGTCATTTGCGCTGGTATTGCTGGTGGATTTAAAGGGAAAGCAGATATAGCTTCAGTGGTGGTAGCAGATGAAATCTTGGCCGCCGATCTCGGCGCCGAAACCCCTGATGGATTTCTAAGCTTGGACGAACTAGGATTTGGTTCTGCTCGAATCCCTGTAGACATTACGCTGGCAAAGCGTGTAGCAGAAGCCCTGCAATTTTCCGGTTTATCTACCCATACCGGCTCAATTCTTACGGTTTCCACAGTAACAGGCCGTGCCGAAACAGCCACAGCCATAGCCAGCAGAATAGCGGGAGCGACTGCCGAAGCGATGGAGGGATATGGAGTAGCAACCGCCGCACAGCAATTCGAGATTCCCGCATTGGAAATTCGCACTATTTCTAATCCTGTAGGTCCACGCGACCGATCTGCTTGGCGTATAAAAGAAGCATTAGAATCTCTTGAAAAAGTAAGCTCAGTACTTGCGGAGGTGTTACGATGAAAATTGCTTTTTCTCCTTGCCCTAATGATACATTTGTTTTTCATGCTTGGGTTCATGGACTCATTCCCCAAGCTCCAGCCCTAGATGTTATGTATGCAGATATTGATATCACGAATGGACTTGCAGCTAGTTTAACTGGACCAGAAGTACTCAAAATTTCCTACGCTGCACTTCCTTGGGTATTGTCGGAATACGCCCTGCTGCCATGTGGCGGAGCGTTGGGTAGAGGGTGCGGTCCCTTAGTCTTAACGAAAAACTCGTCTGCTATTGATCAGCCATCCCAGCAACAAGCCGATCCTTCCGCTTTATCTGGCAAACGCGTAGCTGTTCCTAGCGAACGCTCCACCGCTTATCTGTTATTCCGTCTATGGGCTGCCCAAAATGTGCCCGGTGGAGTAGGAGAAATTATTGTAATGCCTTTCCACGAAATAATGCCCGCTGTACGCGATGGTAAAATTGATGCTGGTTTAGTAATTCACGAAGCACGTTTTACCTATCCTTCATACGGTCTTTCTTTGATGACTGACTTAGGTAATTGGTGGGAAACGGATACAGGGCTGCCAATTCCACTAGGTGCCATTATCGCTCGACGCTCCTTGGACTTGGATGCTATTGCTAGCTGGACCCGCTCCTCCGTAGAATATGCTTGGGCACATCCAGAAGCGTCCAGAGATTATATCATGCACCATGCTCAGGAAATGGACCCAGCAGTTGCCCAAGCTCATATTAATTTGTATGTAAACAAATTTACTGCGGACCTAGGGGAAGATGGATATGCGGCCGTAACTGCTCTTTTAAGCCACGCTGCACAAGAAGGACTTGTTCCGGAGTTTGATCTGAAATTATTGCGATAATCGAGTTTCTTTTTTAGTTGAAACGGTACGATTTCCCGCTAAAAAGTAAATTATTTCAAGAAAGACTGCCCACCTGCAAAGAAATATGGTAGTATAAAAAAGAGAACAAAAGTTCTCTTTTTTATCAGAAGCTATTCAAAGAGCGGTATCATCTGCAGTACGAATTATTCCCTCTTTGTTTACAGCAAAAAGAGGGGGAGCATTTTGAAGTATAAAACGCATATTGCTTTTTCAACGCTGGCTGGGGTATGTGTGGCGAAGTTTTTGGATATCCCATTCCAAACAGACTATGTAATGGGAGTAGCTGTGGGAAGCTTATTGCCCGATATTGATCACCCTAAATCTTACATAGGTAAAAAACTATCCAAAACATCGAGGGTAATGAGTAAAACATTAGGACACCGTGGCCTGACACATGCTCTGCCTTTTTGGCTTTGTTTATTTCCCCTTGGATTCTTTATGAAGGAGAACGTATTTTTAGGCTTGTGGATTGGATATCTCTTTCATATCGTAGGGGATTTATTAACGGTCGCCGGTGTACCCCTGTTCTATCCTTTTAGTAAAGCAAGAATAAAATTACCTCTTGCTTTTAAAACAGGAGGCCCCGTAGAAAAAGGCGTATTTATCGCCTGCCTTCTGCTCATTGTTGTATCAATGGACGCAAACATGTTTGCTGAGCTAAGCAGTTCATTAGCGATTCAACTGCAAGCCTTATTGAAAATAGCATCAGAGCTGATCAATTCATTGCTGGTACGTTAATAACAATGACCTGCCACTCTGATATGCTTGCGGCAGAACAAGAATAAAAAAGAGCGTCTCCCTTTATGCGGACGCTCTTTTTATTAAATTTTTATCGAAAGCTCGTTGATTCCCGGCTTATTTTTTATAAAATTCAAACCTCTTCAAGGCTATTCGACTGTTAATAGCTGCTCAAAAAACCCTCCGATTTCACGCTCACGATCAATAAAATGCACCTCTAAGATCCAATCTCGCGGTCTGCCATCCTTATCAGGCTCTCGCATGTCAATGTTATTATCAGCATGGATGTAATTCTCTACTTCATCCCCTTGGATTCGCTCATGAGGGAATTCCCCTATTAGATGACCTGCGTGCGGTCCTCCATATTCCCATCCATACTGCTCTGCGAGACGACACATATATTCGAATAGCTCACTTCCAGTTATATTGGGTTTTGATAGGAAAAAGTCCTTCCCATCCTGCCAAGCTTTCTCGATATCATCACGTAGCTTTAGCTTGTATGGATCAGTTCCAAGCACGTATGTCCGTCCAAAATCCGCTTCCCATTCTTCAAAAATGGGGCCGAAATCAAGAAAAATAATATCCTCCTCAGAGATAGTTAAGTCTGGGGGATTCTCACGGTAAGGATACAGTGTATTTTTGCCCGCTCTTACAATCCGTTTATGCCAATATTTCTTGATACCATACATTTGAAAAGCCAATTCATATATTTCTTTATTCACCTGCTTTTCAGTTACACCACTGCATAATATTCCCTTCTCTTCAACCTGTTTGAATAACTCTTCAGCTTTTCTTTCCGCTTCACGTAATCCTGCACGTCTCTCTTCTAATGATCGTTGCAAAGCTAATGCACCTCTTTCTATCAATTCTACATTGATCGTATAAGTATTTTGGCTATTTCACTTTAGCAAATCGTAAGCATAGCTCCTGTAATGTAGCGATCATATTTTGTTCGATTTGATCATCAAATGCTATGTTCTTCCGCGCAAAAGCCTGCAAAGGTTCACATTTGCCAATCAATACAGAGTAGTAAGCCTTTTGAAACATCGGGAGGTCATTCAGATCGTTTCCAAAGCAAACCATTTGGTCCTCCTGAATCCCCCATTGCTGCAAGGCTGTCCATTTATTAACACCTTTATATGTAATATCCAGAATCCCCTCTGCTGAATGATAATGCAATGTCACATCAAGGTTTTTCAATTTAGCAGACAGAACATCAAGCTGATCACAGGATAATACCAAAATTTTCAAAATAGATTGAATCCGATCAATATCTACTTGATTAGCCAGTCTATTGCCATCGATATTCATCAGAAAAGGATGAGAGGTTGGGCAGTTGAACCCATAGTCCCACTTGTCATCAACTAAATAGGTTGCATGATACTCATCTAATAAGGTAATAATCTCCTTGGCTAACGGTCTCTGTAGAGGAACACAACTGCGCAGACTGCCATGATGATAGGTCATAGCCCCATTTGCCCCAATTAAGAGATGCTTGGCAAACCTCTCATCAAGGACAGGAAGCATGTCCCGACAAGGTCTTGCTGAAGCGAATCCGATAGAATGCCCCGCATGCTCCAACTCTAGCAAGCAATCTAAAATTTTTGTTGAAATAGGCTGTCCATGAAAACAAATCGTTCCATCCAAATCAAAAATGAAATCCATCAATATTCGCCACCTTTTACAAGTAAGGGTTGTGTACATCGTACAGGTAACGAAGCGAATGTTAAAGGGACAGCTTACTTAAGTTGGCTGGGACAAAAAAAACGGACATTACGAAAACCAGGCTTCCGCTAATAATCGAATTCCTTGACGGATTTGCTGCTGGCTTAATGTTCCGTAGCCTAGTAAAACGGTGGGATACTGACGTTTTCTCTGAAACCAGTATCGAGACGTTCCGTACACCTTCACCCCCTTTTTTCGGCCTAATTCAAGCAATTCTGCTTCTGTATGGCTTGTTTTCACAGTTAAAAAAACATGGAGCCCTATGTCTTTTCCTACCAGCTCTACTCGTCCCTTCATATATTCGTCAATCACTTGAAGAAACATTTGTTTCTTTTCTGTATAGCTTTGTCTCATCATCTGTACATGCTTATGCCAATATCCATCTGATAAAAAATCCGCCAGTGTCAATTGATCAAGCCTCGAAACTGGCTGATCGTATTCAGATACGTTTTTATGAAATAAGGATAAGAGATCGTATGGAAGTACAAGATAGCTAACATTAACAAGAGGTAACAGCGCTTTTGAAAGTCTCCCTATATAAACCGCCTTTGCAGGAGATAAGCTTTGAATAGAAGGAAGATAGCGGTCCTGATACTTAAATTCCCATTCATAATCATCCTCAATGATATATTCATGTGTATGTACCCAGTCCACTAGTTCTTGTCTCTTTTCTAAGGACATCACCATCTTGTTCATAAATTGTTGAGATGGACTCACATACATAACATTCGCACAGCTATTTTCAAGCTCAGCAATTGAAACTCCACTGGCAAATAAAGAAATTGCCTTCACTTGAAAACCATAGTTAAGAAAGGAATTTCTTGCCCCATCATAGCCCGGATTCTCCACCCCGATGGTGTGCTTTTTCGCATCTAATAGCTGACACAAAACAGATACTAACTGCTGAGGAGAAGCTCCTATAATCATTTGCTCTGGATTGCAACTAACTCCTCTTGACTCGTATAAGAACTTGGAAAGCTGCTTTCGCAACACATATTCTCCTTGCGGCTGGCCTTCCACCATATAATTACTTTGGTTATGGGTTATGATTTTATTGCGCAGCCTGTTCCACTGGTTAAAAGGAAAGGTGTTTAGCTCAATATTGCCGTAACGGAAATCTAATTCAATGTTTTCAAGCACATGGTCCTGAGAAAAAGCATTGTCCTGTTTTACCATCAGGCTGCCTTTGTATACTACTTGATAACCTTTTTTAGGTATACTGATAACATAACCTTCAGAGAGTAAAAGTTGATAGGCTACCTCTACTGTATTCTTGCTAACGTGCAATAACCTTGCGCACCCTCGTATAGAAGGAAGAAGGTCGTTATACTGTATATGGTTATGCAGAATTTCTTCCTTAAACAATTGATAAATCTGAAAAAATAAAGGAACATCCCTTGATGAAAAATCTAAAGGAAACTCTGTAAGCTGAATCATCTCCTGCCAGTTATTTCGCGTAACAGGCTGTAGGTCTGCACTCATGAAATCCCCCTCATGCTGATCTTTTGGCAAAAATCACGAAATTACTCCTTATAGATTAAGTTTTTCAATGATTCTGCCTCCTCTTTGTCCGTTTGACTGATAAGACCATCAAATTGATAGACATAAGTGCCATTCGAGGATAGTTTCAGAAATGCAATTTTTTGCTCTACAAGCTGTTCTAACACTTCTTTTGCCTCTTCAATGGATAATGATGTTTCCATCGCTACTTCTAACGCCGTTACACTTCCGCCCTTTTTACTAGCTGTTTGCAAAATCATGGTTTCCAGTCGAATTTTACGTCGCTTCTTTCTAGCTCTTACAGATAAATAACACATATATAATCCTCCGCTTATTAAAAGCGCAACAATGCATACAAGAACAATATAGCCAATCGTATTTGTCAAATAAGAATCGGAAGCAACCAATCCAATAGTTGTAAAAATTCCGATTAATACAAATGAAATCCCCATAAGGAAAAGCAGCATTTCCTTGATAAATCCTTTTACAGAGTGAAAAATATTCATCTATGCTTCCCTTCTACTCATTAGGTACTTGTTATCCTCAATGCTCCATTTCAAAATATCAAATCAGATATAATGATTGTAAAAGATTGCTTTTTCTTTTTCCATAGCATTATACTGTTTTCTCATTATTACAATATGAAAAGGAAGATGATAATGATCGTTCGAATGTATACTGAATCGGATACAGAGCAACTGGTCTCACTCTTTTATGATACGGTTCATTCTATTGCGGCACATGACTACTCACCAGAACAGCTCAATGCTTGGGCTCCAGCGGACGAACAAATGAACAAGCTGATCAGTTGGCCAGAGTCTTTACGCCTTAATAGCACGTATGTCGCTGAAATAAACCGTGCAATCGTTGGGTACACATGCAAGTATTACGGCTAAGCCCTTTTTCGAATACCATGGATATGAAACGCTTCAGGCTCAAATTGTAATGCGCCGAGGGATTTTGTTAGTGAATTATCAGATGCATAAAAATCTACATAAGAATTGTCACGAAATACAGGCTCCATGAACAGGTTTTCTGATCTAGTTGATTTATGGAGCCTTTTTTCACACGAAAAAAACAAACTCCTCTTATGTCATTAGCATAAAAGGAGTCTCCCAATTTGGCTTTCGCTTGTAGTTGATTTCAAACAATCTAGCTAAGTGTTCCTTGATGTTAATCCTGCAAATGAATTATACACATTAAGCTCCAAACCGCTTTCTATATCCACACTTTCTGCATAATTCCTCAACAGCCTCGCGTCTTGAGAATCCGTCAAAAAGATTGTTTGCTCTCTCGCTCTCTACGATTTCAGAGAAAGGTGTAGTTTGGACATTGCCTAAATTAATCACACCTTCCCCATCCAAACAGCACGGCACAACCGTTCCATCCACGAGGATTCCTGCTTGAGTGCGAAGGGCATGGCAAAAGCCTTTTCCATCATCCTCGGGCGCGTGTAAGCTCGGCCATTCAAATTCATGATCCTGATTGAGATAAATTCGTTCAGCAATCTTAACCCCGCTGCCCGGAACTACTTTTTCCTCAATCTTATAGTCCAGATTAAATTCCTTTTCCAGCACCTCTAAGGTCTCTCTGTTCCTATTTCGTTGAAGATTCGTTGCGTTATCTTTATCCAGATTCCAGAGACGAAAGGATATGATTACATTATGCTCCGCCGCCTCTCGAACAAAGGATAGAATGTTAGATAAATATTTATCACGATCAACAGAGCCTTCATGACCATCAAAGCTATGCAACGAGAAGTTCATTTGACGCAGGGCTGGCTTACCCAGTAGCTTGGCACGATTCTTTTGAATAAGGGTTCCGTTTGTCGTGATGTTGACCTTAAATCCCTTTTCATGGCTTATATCCAGCAATTGATCAATTTTGGGATGCAGGAGCGGTTCGCCCTTCACATGAAGATAGATGTGCTTTGTATGTGGTTTAATTTGATCCAAAATGTTAGTAAACGTGTCTAGCTTGATAAATCTAGCTTGTCGACCTGTTTGTGGACAGAAGCTACAGGCAAGATTGCAAACACTAGTAATTTCAATGTACATCTTTTTAAATGTCTTCAAAACTCGTTCCTCATTCCATATATTCTGTAGAGAATTGATTTATATTTTGCCATTCATCCTAATTGCCGCATGGACAAATCTATACCTGATCCCTTCATACCATACTTTCGCTTATTATACATGAAAAAACACGAGGATGATTGCAACTTGAGTTTTTGGAAGCATCTGCTGGTCATGTAATGTGCTAGGTGTATCAGGATACACAAAAAAGACCGCCTTAGCTGATCCTAGGCGGTCATTTCTTATCTATAGTCGGTTGTATATGATAGGCATTTCTGACATTCTATTTACTTTAAAGCATTCTTGCCATATTCACTGGGATTAACACCATATGTTTTGCGAAATAAAGAAGCAAAATGACTAAAATTATGATAGCCCACGAGCGATGAAGCTTCGCTGACACTAATCTTATTATTCTCCAATAGCATCCTCGCTTTTTCCATCCGTTGTTGTCTAACAAATTCAAATACAGTCATACCAAACACTTCTTTAAAGCCGATCTTGAGCTTGTAATCATTCAGATGAATCAATTTCGATAGAGCAAGCAGGCTGGGTGGCTGGCCTAGCATTTTTACTAAAATATCCCGAGCTAAATAAATTCGATCAATATCGTCTTTTTTTAAACTGCTGCGCCCTTTGACCTGTCCCATTTCCATTTCATAGATAAACAACGCCAAAAGCTCTAGGGTTTTTCCTTCCATATAAAGGCGCTTGGCTGACCCGCTATAAGAACAATTGCGCAGTTGCTGTAGTAGAACCTGCATTTTCGGACGAATCGTATCCTGAAGATAGAGGAAGGACTGATTATACCCAAGCTTTATATTGGGAAACAGGCTGCCCCAAAGCCTTGCATCCATGCGCAGCTCCATGTGAACAGTTGGTCTTTCTTTGATTTGCTCGGCATGAAATCTTATATCATGTAAATAGACGAGTTGGGCACTACCTGCTTCTGTTACAATATCCTTGTTTTGTCCATCAACAGAGAAATACCCACCCCCATCCAGCGTAAACGCAAGCTCAAGATGTGGATAGCAGTTTATCATATCCTGGCTGCTTATGTATGCGATAAAATGATATTCCAGTACATAATTGTATAAAAAATAAGGCCTGAGGTACGATGCCTCAGGTCTTGGCTTTACTCTTTACAATTTATTGATATAGAAAACAATCTACTTAATTGGATACGCCCCATCCACGAGCTTCTTGTTGCAATCTCCACATGCGTGCATACAGCCCGTCTAACGCGAGGAGTTCGTCATGTTTCCCCTGTTCTTTGATCTGTCCGTTCTCCAACACAACGATTTGGCTTGCAGCCTTCACTGTTTTTAACCGATGAGCAATCGCAATGACAGTCCTCCCTCGCACAAGCTGGTCAATCGCCTTTTGAATCTCCGCCTCATTCTCAGGATCCAGTGATGCAGTTGCTTCATCCAATAAAACAATGGGAGCGTTTTTTAAAATAGCTCGTGCAATCGAGATACGTTGCTTTTCGCCGCCTGAAAGCGTACTTCCGCCTTCTCCAACCAACGTATCATATCCATGTGGTAGCTTTACGATAAAATCATGGCAGCAGGCAAGTCTAGCCGCTTCCTCAATCTCATGCTGGGATGCATCACTTTTGCCAAATCTAATGTTATTTGCAATGGTATCTTGGAACAGATACACATCCTGAAAAACCATAGATACCTTGCGTAATAGCTCCTCAGGGTTCATACGGCGGATATCCTCGCCTCCCAGGGTAACTGTCCCCTGGTCAGGATCATAAAAGCGAGCAATCAAGCGAAGAACCGTACTTTTCCCGCTTCCTGACGGTCCGACCAATGCGGTAAAAGAGCCTGCCTGCATCCGTAAGCTCACCTCACGTAGCACAGCTTTATCCTGATAACCAAAGGTAACGTTGTTTAATTCAACATCGTGGCACTCTGGGGGCAAAAGCTCTCCAGACATAACCGGCTCATTTAACAATTGCACAATGCGTTCCCCTGCCTGCTCATGATAACCAAATTCCGCATAATTGATAAGCGCAACTGTTAAGGGCTCGAAAATTCGTGTACCAACAAGTAAGAAAGTAACAAATGTCATGAGATCAAGACTGCCTCCAAGCAATAAATGAACGCCTACAATCACCATGACAGTAAGCCCTGCTCGTAAGCATGCAATCGCACTCAATACAATCGGTCCAAGCAAACCCTCGATGAGGAGACTGCGCTTCATCAACTCTTTAAATGAGTTTTCCAGACGTACAAATTTTTCACCCGTCAAATTATAGGCCTTAATCACTCGAATCCCGTGTAAATATTCCTGCAAACGATTAGCCGCATCTACCTTGGCTCGCATATGCTGACTGCCAAGCTTGCGTTGTAATTTAGAAGTCATGAGTACTAGGGCGATCGCTATTGGAAATACCAAAAACATAGCCGCCGCCATGCGCCAGTCTAATATAGACAGCCCTATCAGAGCAAGAAAAGGCATAATGAGTGCGCCGATCATCTGTGGAACAACATGAGAAATCCCATGCTCTACTAATGAGATATCTCCCATCATCATGTTGGCAAGGTCCCCTGGGTCACGTTTGTTTAAAAATCCCAGCGATAGCTTTCTTACATGTTCTGCCAACCTGGTTCTGCCATCCACCGCTGCGTTATAAGCTCCACGAAATTGTGCTCGGTATGCCGGAAGCTCACACAAATACAAGAAGACAATGGAAACCCCCAGACCTGCGCATACCCACCATAGCCTCGCAAAATCCATTTCCACGCCTGAGCTGGTAAAAGACTGGAAGATCAGACGTGCTGCTTCCACCAATAGTATAAATGGCAGAATTCCTACGAGGTTAGCCAGTGTGGTATAGACGACTGGCTTAATCAGCATTTTAGGATTACCCACTGTGATGTTGTGCAACATGCTCATGACCTATGCTTCCCTCCTCTTCCATCCCTATCTGCCATTGCTCTGCGTCTATATACGTACGCCACATTCGATTGTACAACCCTTTAGAGGCCAATAATTCATCATGTTTTCCCTGTTCTGAAATACGCCCCTCATGCAGCACGATGATTTGATCAGCATCTCGAATGGTAGACAGTCGATGGGCGATAACAATAACCGTTTTTCCCTTAATCAGTTCTTTGAGAGCAAGCTGCATCTCGTATTCATTCTCCGGATCAGCAAAAGCCGTCGCCTCATCTAGCACCAGCACAGGAGCGTTTTTTAGGATCGCTCTAGCCACAGCAATACGTTGTTCTTCTCCGCCAGATAGATACACGCCACCTTCTCCGATCAATGTATCGTAACCATTGGGAAGCTTGCTGATAAATTCATGACACTGCGCCGCCCGGGCTGCCACCATCACCAGCTCTAAAGAGGCATGGGGGCTTCCGACTGCAATATTATGAAATACGGTATCGTAGAACAAAAAGGTCTCCTGAAAGACAAACGCCACCGTATTCATCAGGTCCTTACCTGCTATTTCTCTAATATCCACTCCCCCAATTCTGATCGCTCCCTCCGTTACATCCCAAAAGCGCGGCACCAGATTTGCAACCGTTGACTTACCAGCACCCGAGGGTCCCACTAAAGCCGTCACTTGATTCTGCTTCGCTGTAAAGGAAATCTGCGAGAGTATTTCGTCACCAGTAAAGATGGCAGAAGAGCTGTTAGTAGATTTTTCACTGGATGGATACGAAAAACAAACATGATCAAATTGAATATCAAACCTGCGTGGTTTCTGCGGATTTTCAGGCTCTGGGATTGGCTTTTCTGCTAATATCTGATCAACTCGCACTACCCCCTCACTTATTTCCCGCAATGTTGATGTCAAATACATTATTTTAAACATGGAAGAAGAAATCCCAGGGGCCATCACTAAAAAAAACAACAGTGTGGAAGCAAATGCGATGCTTTCTGGCTGACTACTTAGCAGAAAAACTCCGACTGGCAAAAAAAATGCCGCAAAAGAGCCCAGTGTCACCTTGAAAATCAAGAATCCCTTTTCCACCTGATTCGTAACATTCACGCAATAATCACGATAAAGAATCATATCGACATGGAACTTGCGGAACGAATGCACAGTCTGTCCAAAAACCTTGATAGCTGGCATCCCTCTCACATATTGGACAGCGGAGCCATTCATCCTCTCCAGTAAGTCATAATAAAGCTTGATACTATCTTTCATTTTGGGGCCAGTCATGAGAAATAACTGCGCACCGAATCCAATTAAAATAGGTATCATGCAAGCAACCGCAAGCCAAATATTGAGGTAAAACATGACAATAATCATCAGAATCGTGGTAACCAGCACGTGGACTAAGTCTGGTAGCTGATGAGCGATAAATGTCTCTACCTTTTCTACATTTTGCTCCAGCGTTTTTTTAACAGCACCTGTAGAGGTTCCGCTTAACCAACCCAGTGGTAATTTTCCAATATGGGAAGCGAGACGAACACGCAAACCGTACAAAATGCGAAATGCCGCAAGATGCGAAGCCATTCCCCCTGCATACATTGTTACTAGACTCACGAGAACGCCAAGCAAGGCGATAACACCCCAACGAATCATTACATCCCCATTGGCCAAGACAGGATTGGAAGCATACTCCAATAATTCCTTTAAAATAAAGTAAACCGACGCATAAGGCACCAGCATACTGATTGCACTCACTGTAGAAAGCAAAGCCGAGACGATTAATAATCCGCGTTTTTCGCCCGCGATTTCAAGCAGTCGAGGAACTCCCGTTTTTTGCTTCATCCGATTCCCTCCCTTCTTCTTTTTGCCAAAATGAAATGAATCGTGTACCGTTACATGATAATGATAGCTGTTCGACTACATTTTCTCTGCCACTTGCCGGTGAAAGGCAACCACTTCACGGATTTTTTTCCATTGTAAAAATAAGTCTGGAAAAAACAAAAAAAACCGCCCCTATTTAGGCGGGTTTTCTTGCTGAGTAGGCACGAAGGGATCCTGCTCTTGTCTTAAAATCACCTACTGGTCGAACATTCTCAAACCCGGTGTCTTCAAGAAGTTCAGGAATAACATCTGTAACATGATCTGCTGTAGTCTCAAAACCATCTAATAGCTGAACGGTAAAAAACGCTGCCCTCATTACTGCATTATGAGGCTTGCCAAAGTCAATGATGTGTACTTCTCCGCCCGGACGCAGGGTTCGCAATAATTCTTGTATCGTACTACACTTCATCTCTCGAGTAAGATGATGGAAAAACAGACTAGAAAAAACGTGATCGAGGTGATTATCCTCAAAGGGTAGCTCACACGACATTCCTTGTCGAAAGGTAAGAGCTACCTGATGTTCCTCTGCCTTATTTCTAGCTATGGATAGTATGTTCGGATCAGCATCTAGTCCAATTACCTCTGCATTCGGCTGTGCCTGTTTGAGCATAAGAGTTAAGGTACCTGTTCCGCAAGCCAAATCCAAGATGCGTTGCTCCGACATCAAATTCGCTTGACTCACAAGATGCCCTTTGAAGGCTACTTCCTTCATTCCCCACAACGAAGGATCATACAATCGGGTCAACCAATGAAATTTTAAAGCCGGAATATAGTCTTGATTTTCTGTGCTTTTCATCTATTCTCTTCCCCTTCCATCTTAATTTCCATCCCACAGCTGACAAGCAGGTTGCGAAAAGCACATAGCAGCAAACCGACAACTTATTACTTAAAAGTATGGTAGAAAACCAACTGAGCGAATTATACATCATCTGGGAAGTGATCAATCTGTTGGAAATATTTTCATAATTAAATGATAGTGATAATCATTATCCTTGTCAATATTCTATTCCGTCCTATAATTCCAAATGACTATCACTAGTAAAAAAATGCAGATTACAAAAAGTAATCATGTATGCTATAAAATTTCTTGCTTCACGCGCTCTCTTTATTCTAGAAGAAAAATACGATGGTTCATTTTTTCTGTTACGAATTCTCAAGGTTTCTCTAAGAAGTAGGTGCCAGTCAGAGGGCAGAGCTTGAAGCGCATGCTCTACCGCTTTATTCTTTGGAATAATTTCTTGAAACTTTAGGGTGTAATAAATTCGGCACAAGGTTACTACAGCGTCTTCAATCCACACATCAAACAAGAAAAAAATCCGGCTTTTCCCCTTTTGGGCCCAATATTCATTTATGTTATAATGCATTGTCGCATGAACATCCTGCCACTCTGTAGCAATTCCTAATTCATCTATCCTTTTACCCGCAATCGTTATTCCATAATGCTTTAATGTCCACCACGTCACATGATTACTATCCCAGTGCCCCTCTTTTTTAAAAACTCCACTAGCGCAGCATGGGTAAGGCTGTAAGGATTTATTATCTCGTCCAATGTCATCAAGGCTGATATACATACCATCCAATTTTTGGGCCAGTGGATTATCCTTCTTTAGCTTATGATGTAGCTTGCTTACTATTTCAAGCTCTTCGTGCGTTAATCTTCTTTTTACAATTGTCATGAAATCTATATCACTTTTATACTCATCAAATGCTGACAAAGCGATCGAACCATATAAATAAATCCCTTCTATCACATCAGTTAATTCAGACATGATTAAGTCACTATACTCTTGTAATAAAGGTCTAATCTTTTTTGGTATCTTTTCATCCATAGCTAGAATCCTCATTTCTTTTTAAGTACCTACCAAATAATACACCAAATATTTGCACTATTCATCTTTATTATGCTATATTTGATAAAATAATAAATATTATTACAAAAGGAGTTTGCATATGAAGCCGAATAAGAAGTAACGTGTTGTCAGCTTCTTTAAAGCACGAGCACCTCCTCCATATCCACTCATTTTAGCGTTATGAAAATGAAATTATGGAGGAATCAATGATGAGTAAACCAGAAATGCATGTTGCTTTAGTTTGTGGGCCTGATTCTGATATGGATACACAAGCAATCCGAGCTGCTTTGGAGTATTTTGGCGTAAGAGTCTTTACGTATTGGATAGGTAGACCAAATGATTTCACTGCCATCTTATCAGGTGAGGACTTATATCCCAATACTGACATGATTATTCTAAACTTCCACGGAGATGAAGGGAAATTCATCATGCCGGAGCTAGGAGAAGACGTGTATGATGCAGATGAGGTGCCGGGCAACTTTGGTCCAGAGGAAATTTCCCGTTCGGCCAGATTGGAAGGGAAAATCGTTATTGCTAACGGATGTTCGTTAGGCGATCCTGAACTGGCAAAAGCATTCCTACATTGTGGATGCCAAACGTATATTGGTCCAAACGACTATCCAGATGGAAATGCCGCGCTACTATTTGTTTTGCGATTCTTTTACGAGATCATCCAAAACAAGAAAAGCATTCAAGAGGCCTTCCAAGTAAGCAAGGCGATGGATGATGAAAACATGTCGATGTATCAAATCTATGAAAACTAGTAATAGATAGCTCATTATCACAAAATAAATGAATCCAGCATGTAAAAAGCCCTGATCTGCTTCAGGGCTTTTTTACGTTTTACGAATTATCTTTTCGAGATAAAAAAATCTGGGGATGTAATGGCAAATGGACAAGCTCAGGAGCTTGATGACCGTTCGGCCAAATGCAAACAAACGTAACTGGATGGTTCTTCAGGTACTCTTGTGCAGAGCTCGGTACAGATATCTCCGCTTTCCCAGATGTGGGCTCTATCTTTCTTGTAAAGAAGTAGCCTTTTTTATTTTCGAAAATTCAAATATTTTTTCAGTAAGAAATGCACTAGTTTTATATATTGAATCGTTCTATCCATATTAAAATGATTCTGCGCACAACAAGACCAAAAGTAATGAGAATCACAAAAAGACCTATGAATGTTACATAGAAACTGAATCTAGTTTGAATCCGCCCATCCTTTACATACATCAATCCACTGTATATATTGCGAATATTCTTCTAATTCTTCTATCGTTAATTCAATGGCACTATTTGCACTACCGCAGGCAGGAAAAACCGTTGTAAAGCGTTTCAGTGATTGATCTAAATAAACCTCAACGCCTTTATTGACTGCAAATGGGCATACACCGCCTACCGCATGACCAATTAGGGTTTCTACTTCACTTGCGTCAAGCATTTTCGCTTTTTCACCAAACTGGCGTTTATATTTCTGATTATCAATTTTACCGTCACCTGCTGCAACAATCAGTATAACCCTGCTCTCTAATGTAAAAGAAAGTGTTTTTGCGATTCTCTGTGGCTCACAGTGTAAGGCTTGGGCTGCCAGTTCTACTGTTGCACTAGATTTTGGAACCTCTATAATTCTATCTTCCATACCATATTGTGTAAAATATAATTTCACTCTTTCTAGCGACATCTTTCTATACCATCCTTTTTGCAGATTTTAAATTTTATTACTTGCTAGGCAGCAATTTCAACTCTTCAATTTTTATTTGTTCTGATTATAACACCCAAATCGTATGGTTAAAATGTTAAAATTGTATGCAAGACAATTATCAAAAGGCTCAATCAACATGCCAGTTCATTCATTTGATAATTTGGGAACTTGCCGATTATCTCGATATAAACCTTAGTACCATCACAAGGGCCTTTAAAATTTGCGAGATGAAAAACTAATTTATGCGATCACAGGCAGTGGAACCTTTGTTTCTTCTAATGCCGGAAATACTATTTTTATAGCAGAAGCGACACAAATAAGAATTATATTGAAATGGGCATTATAAAACCATTAGATTCCTTTAACCTATATGTAGCTGAGGCAATTAAGAGTTCACTGCCAAAAATTATCTGGAAAAATTACTCGACTACGGACATCCATTAGGAATCGCTTATCATAGAATGGCAGCAAAACAATGGCTACAGCGCTTTAACTTAGACGTCAATGTGGAGAATATCTCTATAACCTCCGGAGGACAAAATTCTTTTACACTGATCTTGATTACTCTTTTTCAACCTGATGACAAAATTGCAGTGGACAGCTATGCCTATCCCAATTTTATTGAGTTAGCCAACATGCTGAATATTCAGCTCATCCCCGTTGCGGGAGATGCATTAGGAATGCTGCCAGATCAGTTAGATTTTGCAACACCTCTAAAATACGCCATACGTAAGCTCGTTCACCGCTACAAAGGCAGGAACAGCAAAAAGTCGATTATCCGTAGCATACAGGAAATCGACTTTTTACTGTTTTATGATTTACTCAATGTGTTTTTTAAAATACTGGCTGTACCGCTCTTCTATGTTTAAGGAAAGGATTAGAAAAATACATAACGTCAGAATTTTACAGAATATTTAAACTCTTAAAACTGAATAATACCAACCGCATTCAAGAAAACAATAATAATCGCAACTGGAGCAACAAATCGAAGCAAGAATACCCAGCAAGTAAACAGGGTCTTTCCGTAGTTTCCACCTACGAAGAATTCAGCTTCTAGTATCTTTTTCTCCATTTTAAACGATACGAAAATACTAATCAGTAAAGCTCCAAGCGGCATTAAAATATTAAGTGAGAAAAAGTCTACTGCATCAAAAATATTTTTACCAAAGATGGTAATATCACTCCATATACCAAATGAAAGTGCTGACGGAATACCTACTAAGAAAATGCAAAGCCCCATTACCCATGCTAATTTTTTTCTTCTTTCTTGCTGTCCATTCGCTAGTGCTGAAACAACTGTTTCAAGTAAAGAAAATGCAGATGTTAAAGTTGCAAAGGTGAATAGTGCAAGAAATACGGTTAAGAAGAAGCTTCCAAATGGAATCTGGCTAAACACGGATGGCAAAATGATAAATAGCAATCCCGGTCCCTCTGTTGGTTCCACTCCCAATGAAAATACTGCTGGAAAAATAGCAAGGCCGGCAAAAAGAGAAACAAATAAATTCAATCCAACAATCGTTATGGCTGATCGTGGCAAGCTTTCTTTTTTATTTAAATAAGAGCTATACGTAATCATAATGGAAATCCCAATACTAATCGCAAAGAATGATTGACCCATTGCGAATAAAATACTTTCTGAAGTAATTTTTGAGAAATCAGGTTGTAAGAAAAACGTAACACCCTTCATTGCACCATCAAGTGTTAATGAACGAATAATAAGAGCCAAAAATAGAATGAACAATGCTGGTAGCATGTATTTACTTGCTTTTTCAATTCCATTTTGTACACCTTTTGATACAACAAATATCGTAATAAACATAAAAGCAAAATGCCCGACAATGGCCCAAACTGGGTTCCCGATTGTTTCTGTAAATAGTGCGGCATAATTTTGCTGTGGTGCAATAATCTGTCCTGTAATTCCTCTGAATAAATAGATTAATATCCAACCACCAACAACACTGTAGAATGATAGCAAGATAAAGCAAGTACCTACCCCAAGCCGTCCAATCCAGTGCCATCCTGTATTTGGTGCAATATTTTTAAAAGCTTGAATTGCTTGTTTTTGTGTACTACGCCCTATCATAAATTCAGCTATCAATAGCGGAAGACCTATTAATACAGTAAACAATATAAAGATTAAAAAGAATGCTCCTCCCCCGCTCTTTCCAGCAATATACGGAAACTTCCATATTGCGCCAAGACCAATCGCAGAGCCTGCTGCAGCCATGATAAATCCTAATTTCGACGTCCATTGCTCCGTCTGTTTCATTACATTTCCCCCTAATTAAATTACTTTATATGAATAAACATATTATTGATCAATCCAAAAAACCTCCATTTCTTCCTGTATAAAATAAAAAAGGCCTAGCATCTCTTTATATAAAGAGACGCCAAGCCATTTACTTAACGCGGTACCACTCTTATTGATTCCATAATGAATCCACCTTAGCAGTAATCGTTTGATTACAAACCTGATATCGAAGGTTAGTCGTTAAGATTTACTAAGAAGTATACTTCCGTTCCACCTTACTGCTCCTAGGCGAGTTCAAGATGTCATTTGACTATGTCGCACCAACCCATAGCTCTCTGCACAAATACATGTCTTTACTATTCCTATTCATCGCATTCAATATTCCGAATATATTTCCCTTTGAAATTACTACGAATTATACTAAGGTATATGTACGACTGTCAAGCAAGATATTCATTTTTTTGTCGAAAAAAAATTACCAAAAAAGAATTTCTCATTCATGAGAGATTAGATGATAGTCTCCGTTTCAAAGGAACATCCGATGAAAAAAACTAGAATTCATTGATGTTCAAGCTGTAGAGCGTGAACCATTCAACCTGACAAGAGGAATCTATCAGACTCAGGTAGAAGTTATTTTTAAGCAAGCAAAGACACCACCCACGATTCGCTTTGAGATACACGATTGCAACACCATAGCAAATAAGGTACAAGAACAGCCTGTCATTACAACCAGCCCGGAAGCATTCTTGATAAGCATCCCAAAAATATGTCTGAACATTCAGGTAAATGGATTGGCATTGTGTGGCACTAGCTTGCCCTTTGATTCAAATACATATCAGGAGGAGAAATATGGCTATCACCTATTGGACAGGACAAAAGATTTCTTTACGAGCATTGGAGCCTGAGGATGAGAGTATTTTTGATTTATTAGATGATGAAATCCTACGAAATATGAATTCACTCCACTTTCCTCGTTCCCAAGCAAAAAGAAAGGAATGGTTAGAGGAACAAGCTGAGGAAGAAGACGCTTTTCGGTTTATTGCTATAGATCAAAACGACGAGGTCGTAGGCATGATCGAAACCTTTGATTGTGATAGGAGAAATGGTACGTTCGATTACTATTTAGCAGTCTTTGATCCCCATCGAGGCAAGGGCTATGCTACAGAAATGATCGTGATGGTTATGCGGTTTTTCTTTCTAGAGCTGTCCTATCAAAAAGTGAACACTACCGTTTATTCGTTTAATAAGCCTTCTATCTGCATGCATGAAAAACTAGGATTCGTTAAAGAAGGGCAACTACGAAATATCATTTTTACAAAAGGAGCCTATTATGATGGCGTCTGCTTCGGAATGACAAGACAAGAGTTCGTAACTTTATACGGTAATGACGATATTCTTTGATAGGGTACTCGCCCAAAATAGAAAACACCCCACCAGAGCATTAGCTCTACAAGTGGGGTGTTAATCCGCTCGCTACTTTTTCGTTTCCTTGCTTCTTTCCAGTAGCATGTCAACGATTAGATCAATCTGTCCAGTAATAGCGATTGGATCATAGCGATAAAACGTATCAAAATCGTTATAGAATAACGTATTGTTTTTAGAAGCCTTTAGATTTTTCCAAACGGCTGAGGATTTTAATTGCTTTAATGCTTCTCCCTTTTTCTCAGGATCATAGGTTGTCAAGAACATGTAATCAGCAGCATACTGCGGTAGCATTTCCATAGATAGCTGTAGCGTCTGTTCCTCTGCTTTATTCTTGGCATGCGGCATTTTAAGCTTCAGTGCGTTATAGATTGCCTGTCCTCCTCGACCAGCGTTATCTCCGAAAATCCACAGCTCTCCCTTATCGGTCAGCTCATAAAGTCCAAAGGTTGCATTCTCGTCAATAACACCCTTTAGCTTCTCGCGACCCTCCACAGCCTTTTTATCAAATGCAGCGATAAATTCCTCTGCCTTTTCCTTTTCTCCAGCAATGTCACCAAACAATCTGACTGTTTCATAGATGTTGGTGGCCGTCCCATATGGGATGTGCAGGGTAGGGGCAATTTTGGATAATGCTTCATAGTTTTCATCCTTCATAACAACAATCAAATCAGGCTTTAGCTGCAATGTTTTCTCTGTACTAATAGGCTCTCCGATATCAGTAGCCCCTTTGAGGAGATCGGTTAAGAACGGATTTTTGAAAGCAGTTGGCTCAACACCGACAACATTTGCCCCCACAGAAAGCAATTCCCCACCGTAAAAATCAGTAACGATTCGTTTTGGTTTTACTGGAATATTTACAACTCCCTTTTTCGTTTCAAAGCTGCGCATTCCCTCAGCAGTTGTTTCCTTTTCCTTTGCTGTAGAAGCACTATTGCTTGTCGTGCTTGTCGTGCTGTCACAAGCAGTCATCAGAACCAACAGCATGATAAGCATCGCTGTAATGAAGAAAAATGACTTTTTCCTTAACATGGAATCTCTCCCCTATATGTATCAACAAGGATTTTGATAATGATTCTCAATTTCGTAGTAAATGTATCAGACAACGATATCTAGTGTCAATATGTAGATACCACTGAATAACAAAACCCAAAATCATATTCCACGTATTAGCTTTTCAGCCCTTTTATCCTTTTTCATTTCTCGACTTGAATCTGTATAATCAGTCCATGAGTCTAGAATTACTCTTGGCTCTGCCTCAATTATATCTTTTGCCTTTTCTAGATTCCCTTGTTTGAAAGCTGCGATAATGGAGATTAAATCCGTACGATCTAACAATTTTACATGGTTAATCCCGGCCAGAGTCTCACATGAATCCGTATATGTAGATGTTGCAATCAAAATGGACTTCTTCGCTTTATAAAATCTCATTGAGGAATATACCTCTTGCACACCGCTAATTCCTACTAAATTATCAATCTTATAACGTTTCGCTTGCACAACAGTACGAACCCCAGAGCGATCTGTAAAAACTAGGTCAGCCCCAAAGTCTCTGCTCCCCACTGTTTTATAAACCTCTTTATAGCCTAATGCATGAAACAGTCTATACAAATATATCTCAAATTCTGAGCCATCAAGCATTTTATCTATATCATGGATATCTATAGACAATGGATCAATATCAGTCGTTATTTGTCTCGTATTTGGAGATTTTTTAAGGAAGCCCCCGAATTTCAGAAATATTGCAACACCTATAATCAGAATCAAAAGCAAGAAAAACATCAATTTCATCTCATTTTCTCCTATCAGTGATTTTCATAGCTACATATAAGAAGTACCTGTGATCTGCTTCGAGGACTAGTCTGCATCTACCAATAGTCCCCATTTTGATCCTTGATTATTATATAACAATTGTAAAAATAAGTAACTTAAAAAAGAAAAGCACCTCAACGAGATGCTTTTCTTCGTATATACATACCTACAGTCGTACCACAGCAACTATTACAATGCCGTCACAACCAGTCTGTCAGTGTTGTTCTGGCTCCTAGTGAATGCAGGTCATTTCAATCTATAAATTATTCATTCTCCGTAACTTTAAAAATAAAGTCTCCTGAAGCAAATGTCACATCATTTGGCCCGATTTTTTTATGCTCCCATCAAAAAAAAACCTTACACTTTTGTAAGGGGAAAATGAATATAGAGACACAGATATATATAGTTCATTCTTATTGATACATCACTTTCGCTTCTTGGTTTCCTTCCTAATTTCTTCAAAAAATCGCCTAAAAATATGTTCCGTTTCCTTATAAAAAATCCCCTCTTAGTCAATACAGCAAGGTGTTTTGCTTCTTCCTGTCTACTAAGAGGGGAAAATATCAGAAACGATCTATCACTACTTCTCCACCCTCATAGGGTGATAGCTACAAATGACCGGCTTTCTCCATTTTGTATTTCCCTAGATCGTTCCCCTAGATTTTAAATTTTGCCAATAACCCCTGAAGCTCCTCAGCCATGCCTGCCAAGGAAGCAGCGGCATGGGTGATTTCCTCCATTGTCGCGAGCTGTTCCTCTGTTGATGCAGAAACCTCCTGCGTGCTTGATGCCGCTGTTTCTGCTACCTCCGTAATCATTTCCATGGAACTGACCATTTCCTTCGATCCCTCTGACAATTGTTTAATCGCTGCTGTAACCTCCTGAATTTGGGCTGTCACCTGCTCTACAGTTACTTGAATCAGTTCGAAGGAATCTCCAGCCGTAGTAATCAGGTTGATCCCCTCTTCCGCTTCTTGGGTGGCCAAATCCATCGAATGGACAGCTTGATTCGTCTCTTCCTGAATGCTCATAATCAGCTTATCCACTTGTTCAGCCGAATGGGTCGATTGCTCTGCTAATAATCGGACTTCATTCGCAACAACAGCGAATCCCCGACCATGCTCGCCTGCTCGTGCTGCTTCAATAGCTGCATTTAATGCTAACAAATTGGTTTGAGTAGCGATATTTGCGATAACGTCAACAATTTTACCGATTTCCTCGGAACGCTCACCCAAGCCCTTAATGACACTTGCCACTTTTTTAACTGTATGATTAATGGAACTCATCTGTTCTACTGCTGTCTGAATCGAATGACTGCCTTCTGTTGCTTTCACAGATGCTTCAATCGCTTTAGCTGTTACCTCTTCAGAATGGGAGGCCATTTGCTCTACACCCAGTGACATGCGCTGTACGGTTTCCGAGGTTTCTTCTACGCTATGAAATTGCTTTTCTACCCCGGAGGCTAATAACTGGATCGTCGTGCTGATTTGCTCTGTAGCTTTGCTTGTCTGATCTGCATTTGCAGTTAACTCTTCAGCCGAAGCGGCTACCTGATCTGCACTAAAACCTACTTGCCCAATCAGATTGCGAAGATTAGTCTGCATCTGCTGGAACGATTGAGACAGTAATCCAATCTCGTCCTCCCCGTTCACGCTAATCGTTTCAGTTAAATCCCCTTCACTAATTTTACGGGAAGCCTTTATTAAATTTTTCAACGGTTTGGTAATGGAAAGAATGACGAAGATCATCAAAATTGTACCTGCAAGTAAAGCCACTGCAATAACAACTAGAGTTTGAGTGAAGATAGGCTGAGCTGCTTCTTGAATCTCGGAGGCGAACATATTTCCGGCTATCTTCCAACCCGTTACTTTATTTGTTTCAAATGCGATAAATTCATTTGACTCATCTAGTTTTATCTGACCTGACTTCTGTGCAAATATCTCATCTTCCCATTTCTCCTTAAAATCAGTTCCGCTTTTTATCGTGGGATGAACCAAATATTTGCCTGTTTGATCGACAATAAATGCGTAGCCCTGTTGCCCAATTTTAACCTGGTGGACGATCTCGGCTAGATTATCTAAATTCAAATTCATTGCTACTACCCCGGAATTGTCCTCAAGTGTTTTCGCAATGGTTACGACCACCTTGCCCGTGGATGCCGATACGTAGGGCTTCGTAATAATAGCTTGTCCTTTTTTCGCGACAGCTTCCTGGTACCAAGGTCTGTTCCTTGGATCATAGTCGGCCGTCATTTTCTGAATAGGCTCTTGTATCATTACTCCATCTTTGGTTCCTACGAAAACACTAACCAATTCGGAATGCAGAGCGTAATATTCCTTCAATCTTTCTCTTATGGGAGCTTGCAGTCCCCCTTGTAAAAGCGGTGCGGTGATTTGCTTGGAAAAGTATGTGATATCATGGATGTTGGGATCAATCGTATCGTTGATAATTTGATCCAGCATATTAACACTTCTGATACCGAAATTGTTAATTTCCTCCTCCATTTTGTCTGCTGCAACTTGATAAGACATCATGCCAATTACGATACTTGGAATGATTAAAATAAGTGCAAAGGAGAAAATTAATTTTCTTCTGATCGTCAAAGTAAATTTAAATTTCCGTGCCATATTTTTTAAGTTTCCTCTCCATGCATTTTTTTCGTTGTTTTAATGTTTATCGGAAAAAAAATTCACGGAGAATATAGCTATTACACATTCTTGCTATGGTAATTAATTACAAACAGAAAACAGGATACCTACGGGCCTTAATGGGGTTCCTAGATGATCAAGATAAGGTAAAAAATGACACATGCTTTTCCTCCTGAAGCTCATAGAAAACGGCGTCGACCAATTTATCTAAACAATGTAAGTAATGCCCCAGATATAGAAGCTGAAGCAGCCCAAGGATCGCTTCATTTATCCAAACCAGCTCCTGCCCCTTTTATGTCACGCTATGTAGAAATATTGTTAGCAACCGCACCGGTTCAATCGCCTCGACCAATATCTACGCATATGCTGGCTGGATAGGAGTCTGTCTGTTAGGTGCTACTGTAAGTGCTTTAGCACTCCTATTTTGGGCACTGACCCTCCATTCACCACTTCGGAAGTAAACCTAGTTCCTTACTTTTATAGAGTAAAAGATATTTTGAACTATTTTCACTATCAATCTTGATAAATGATAGTTAAAAAATTATAATTTAACGTAAAATTCAAAATAAAGGAAGGGTACGTACATGGAGATATTAGATAAATATATAGGGGCAACGAACACCCACAACTTTAGTGAAGTGAAAAAATTACTGCACCCAAATGCCATTTACTACTTTTCCAATCACACCTGTACTACTCACCAGGAAATACAAGCATATTTTGAAAACGCTTGGTCCATCATTCAAAACGAGATTTATAAAGCCCAAGATATTCAATGGCTACATGTAGGGAATGACTCTGCAACCTGCACGTATACATATTGCTATGAAGGCTATATGAATGGCGAGTATACCAGCGGGCAAGGAAGAGCGACAAATGTATTCGTCAAAGAATCTACTGAATGGTTGCTTATTCATGAACATTTAAGTCCTTTACCTGCAAAAAAGATCTAGAAATCTAGATCTTTTGCGTAGCTTTCGCCTATTCACAAACAGCGGCATTTGTAGCAATATACTCTCTTTGAAGTATCCCCATGTGAAAAATGTCGCTCCATTTTCCGTCTCGAAAAATGTATTCTCGTGAAATTCCTTCGTGCTTAAATCCCACCCTTTCATACAAGGCAATGGCTTTTTTGTTAAAAGAAAACACTCGTAATGATACGCGGTGCAGGTTTAATTCCAAAAAGGCATAATCCAGTAGCAGCTTCATTGCCTCTGTTCCATAGCCTTTTCCCCAATATGCCTTCTCCCCAATATCGATGATGCATTCAGCATTCCGATTTTTACAATCAATGTGAATGAGTGAGACGATCCCAATAGGGGCTTCCGACTCCTTCTCGATAATCATATAGCTTTTCGATGTACTTGCTCCCAAAATGACCTGGTTCACAAATTCTTCTGTGCTATCTAATGTAAACAGATCAAGAGATGGATTGGTAGTTCGCATCACTTCCATATCATTTCTCCATCTATGATAGATAGCTACATCGTCGGCAGTCATTTTTCTAAAATAAATTCTTGCAGATTGAAACAGCATCGCCTTACTCCCCCTTTTGCATATTGTCTGCTTATTTTTCTGCAATCGGACAAAGCATTTCCCTTAATGAAAACAGCAACACGTCCAATTGCTCCTTCACCTTTGTTTTTTCTGGCCCCAAATGGGCAGTATCTAGCATTAAACCATCCATAAATGAAATCAGATAAAGCGAAATAGACTCAACTGGAATACGCGGACATATATCCCCCTGCTCGATTCCTTTGTGAAAAAAAGCCGTTAATACCTCAGCTAGACGTTGATAGCGTGCGGTGACATAAGGATAGCTGTCTCGATTCTTGCGGTAATTCGTTGATAAAAAAAACTCCGAATTAGCCAGCAGAAGAGATTGATCAAGCCTTTGCATTTCCTGCTGCTGCCGATTAACCCACTTGGTTATCTGTTGCCAGGACGTGCCTTTCTCATCTATACGAAAAAACATCGCATCCTTTTCATCCTCAGCATGAAGCAGTTCAAGATACACATGCTCGATGTTATCGAAGTATGAATACAAGGCCCCTCTTGAAACATCTGCCTCGTCCATGATGTCTTGCATCGTCGCTCGTGTATAACCCTTTTCCACAAACACCCGTTTTGCCGCTTGTAACAAATCCATTTTCTTTTGTTTTTTGTATTCCTCGCTTACTCTTGGAGCCATAGTGGTTCGAGCCTCCTGTAAAATATACAATGTTGTCGTTTTTGTTGGTATGTTTATTATAAAAGACATTGATGTCGTTTTCAATAAAAAGAAGTGAAAATATTCCATTCGATTTTGCTCTATAAAAAGAAAAAAGAGCAGCTTATCACCGCCGCTCCAATATCCTATATTTTATTCTATATGGATGCTTAAGGTTGTCCCATAAATTCTGTAAGCTTTGCAAAATTACCTTGCTGTCTCATACCTTCTATCATTCGATTGATTGAAGGTTTCGAAAACTGAAAATTTGACTCTAAGGTAGAATAGACTAACTCCTGAGTTATTGTGGATGCATCCAAAATATGCGCAAACTCTGGAACCGAGTCGCGTATTTTTCGGTCATACTCAGCGGTAATAAGGTCGCCTGTCAGCTTATCAGAAAGTAAATAAAGCAGAATATGAAGCTTAGATTGCTGGTCAGGTGATATGTTCTGTTCGATTAGCCAATCATAGTAGGTATTTTTTTCGCGCAATAAGGTTCCCCCTCAGCTATTCTCTAAGCTACGAACCAGAGGAGCCACTCAATCGCAACAACAATCTCCTGGATTGTTCCATCAGAAAGATTGGAGTTCGCTTTCAAAAAGTTCCTTAGTTGATCCTTTACATAAACAATAGCGTATTCTTCTTTTTGTTCCCACCCTTTGATGAGTCCTTCCAGATGATCTGCTATTTTATTAGACCATCTTTTAAATGATTGAGCCGCCGCAGGAGATAGCTTACTAATCGCTCTTTCTAACGTAGCTCCCCCTTTTCTAATGTGTTTAATAACTATTTGTACACCTTCTTTTGTAATATGAGTCTTCCATCCATAGGTCCCTACCTTTTGCGCCCCAACCTCACTGTTCGGTACTACTACAGCCTGCTGTACGGAAGATGTGGTTGATGCTGAAACAGGAACTGCTAGAGATACAGCCAATAGTGACGTAGACAAAAGACTTACAATCATTTTCTTAGATTGTTTACGCATAAATCTACCTCCATCCCAATGTAACTTACACCATTATCATAATTAGGTAATAATTGTAAGTAAATGGGTCTTATCTACCAAATGTTAACCTTTTACTATGCGAGATTAACATTTAGTATATGTAATTTATATATAGTATTCGTTAACTGTACAATGTGACTAGATTGAGAGAAATCCACCATGTTTTTTTAGTCATGTAAAAACCCTGAATGTTTGATTCATGCTTGGTTTTCTTGTTTTTATACCAATTTATGATTACTACTCCTATCACCATAATCTAGTAAAGAAAGCTAAATACCCTTATAGGAAACGGTGACATTTTATACACATTCATATACTTATACTAAATAAATAGCAATTTTTCCATCATCGTTTTTTTGCTTAACCTAATAGAACAGATATACTTCACTACCTATAAATACGATTACATTCCTTTGGAGTTAGTTTGTAAGTAAATTATAGCGGTGACCAAATGCATATGAATCTGAACCATTATACCCAGTGAAATTAGCAGCGGGATATTTCATTTTTAGTTACTAATTTGGTGTTTTATGCTTCACATTGTCGATGTAAAAGCTCCGTTTGCACCAAGTATATGAAGATACTCGCGCAGCTTATCGCTGTCATATGTTATAGCAACACATCAAAAGAGCTATCGCATTCTTTTTTATCGGTGAAAGCTTGTCATATTTTGTCTAACACGAAAGAGGGTTTCTCCTTTTTTATTTTAAAGGAAAACCTCAAGACACCATGCAAAATACCATATAGGAGGCAACAAGCGGTTTTAACACATACATTGATGCTTTTTACTGTACAATAGGATGTTATTAAAATAGCTAAACTCAAGAGAAAGTCTCAACGTAAAATACAATATATTGTTGTAAGTGAGACACCATTTCTCAACAACAGCAACTGAGTTATGGATTATGGAAAAATTAGTACACAAGTTGATTAATACACCTATTTGTACTGAAAAAACAGCTAAGGAAAAAAGGTTAAGGGATTTTTTGGTAAAAAATACATCTTAAATTGGTTATTTTTGTAATATTTGTTATAATAAAACAAAAAGGAGGGTGATTCTTTTGATGAAAAGATTTTCGTTAAGCTTATTGGCATTTCTTACTACATTAAGCATGACAACATCTGCTTTTGCATCAATTGAGAGCACGACGACTTCTCCTATTGAACAAAGCGCGGAATATACGTACACCTGCCATGGAATTATCTTTGCTGGCCCAAATCCATTGAGTGAACATCAATTGGAGAGTATGTATGAGAGCATGATGAAAGAAAATAGAACATCAATCATTGACGGACCTGGTGGAAGCGCTGAAATTGTCTATGGTCCAAAATACGATCATTACGACCATAGTGTCCACAGAGAAATGGCTGACATCATTGTTTCTTGGGTGGCAGAAAAGATTCCGATTCCAACAAAAAAATTAAAAAAGGCACTATTAGGTTGGACTATTGCGAAGCTTTCCGCATGGAGCAAGAAAACATTAGCTGATACTTATGTTGGATATTGGGTTTGGAAGGTACAGGATTCTGACATACAATCTGATATTTACTACGAGACTGTTGTTCATTACAAAGATGAGAATTTTAAGAAGCCGAAAAAAGTAGAGTATTACGAAATAGACCGAAAAAAGTGGTAATCCATATCTAAAAATGGGAGTATCTCTTTCGTTTTTAGGAATTGGGAGGAACACATATGAACCATGAAAAAAGATACTCCATGTTTATCTTTTTTGTTTTTATTAGTATATGTATAAAGCTGAATTATTGGGTCGATTTCCTATTTACCAACTTTTATCTTGCATCAATAATTGAGCTATCCATCATTTTTCTTATCCTTACATTCTTTGATTCGTTTCTGACAAACGCAGTTAAACGGTTTTGTGAAAGATTTAAGATCAGACTTGTTTATCTTTATCTAGTCTACATTGTCTTATATTTGGTTGTGTTTGGAGCAATCATCCCTTTACCCGCCTGATTCATTTCTAGAATATAAATCATTCCACCCAGATTGCTTTCAACAACGGATCAGCTTATCCCTCTGCTGATAATAAAATGAAAAAAATGATAAAAGTCCAATCCTGTTCCTTCCTTAGGTTGTCCTCCTGTTTGTTCTCTTCCTATACGTCATCAACAAGCCTCGTTCCTTCTCTTTTTCATGATAAAATCCTTGCACTGCCTCCAACCTCTTTTTTCAATCAATAGTCTCTTACACCTAAGATAGCCATCAGTGATAAAATGAAAAAAATGCGTGCAGAAAGGAGCTTATCATGGAAAAATCCACACTGGAAGCCTATTGAGCGGTTCATGATTACAAAGTGGAATGGGAAGCAGAGCGTTATCAGGTAGGAGGAAAAATGTTTGCAATGCTTGGTGGAGATTCTAGCGGAAGGCCTATCCTATCCTTAAAATGCGATCCAGCTCGAGCCGAACAGCTAAGAGAAGCATATGAGGGGATTATTCCTGGTTACTACTTGAATAAAAGTCATTGGAATTCTATTTATTTAGATGCCGATATTCCTGCTGAATTGTGGGAGAAGCTGATTACTCATTCTTATGAATTGGTTTTTCATAAGCTACCTAAAAAAATTCAAAAGGAATTAGTAATATAGTGCTGTCAAAAGGACAAAAAAGCTACTGACAAAGTATGCTAGTCAGTAGCTTTTGCTTATTCACCAAACAATGAGACCCCTAACATTACCACCGTCCGATCTATCAATCGCTCTATCAGTTAATATGGAGACGGCTGTTTTCCCCGGACTCTGAAATAAATAGCCTCCCATATGATCACCGCCATCAACCTTATACCCAGTAACATCTATTCCAGTTATGTTTTTGATGAGCGGTTTACCCACTGACATCGCTTCGTCTATTGATTTGATATTATAATGATCAGTTTCATAATGTACACGATACACTTGACCTGTTTTTGCTCCAATCTCAACAGAATATTTGTCATGATACTCATCTTCCTTATTGGAGAACCTCCACCTATCTTCTTTTTCATAAGAGGTCTTTTTTGCATGATTAAATGAGAAATCATTTTTATTTGAAAGTTTCACTAACGCTTTTTGAGCTATGGACACATACTTTTTATCCACATTATCCAGATTGTAATCTAAAGAGTAATGGTCCACTTTATTTGTATTCAGATCGACACTAAGCCTCTGGTTAACTTCTGACAAAAGAGTCATGCCAGTTCCTGATTTGTTTTTATAAAGACGGACCGTTTGAAAATTATCATGTAGATTCGTTTCCTTAATCCGATTTCGTGCGGTCTCTACATATTGTTGATAGATATTCGGCAGCTCATCTATATTATATTCAGCCGTGACGCTTATAACCTCTGTAGTTCCAGCTTTAAACCACACCATTGCCTCTCGATCCTCTGTCTCTAACGTATAGGAATCAGTGTGTTTATCCAACTTTTCAAAATGAAAATCCTTATTAATGCCAAACGCTTTTTTTATTTCTGTTTGAGCAGCCGTAATATACTTTTGCTCTATTACATCCTTATTTCCTGATGTGTCTATTGAAGAAGAGGTTTCTAATGGAGAAGAGAATGGCTTCATCCAGATAAAAGCAAATAACGCTGCACATGTGATAAGTCCTTTTGCCGCCCATCCCAAATATGCTTTCCGTCTTTTTTGTTTTTGCATCATTCTTCTCTCCTTTCGTATGTTTTCTACTATCACTTGCTTGCGCTCCCAAGAAAGGTTCTGATTGGGGAAATGATTTAACTCTTCCAATATCATTTGTTCATCTTGTGACGGCATCTTGAATCACCTCCGAAACAGGAACATTCCGTTTTTTTTGAACAGCTTTTATTGCCCTATGTAAAGTGAGATTTACTTTGGCTTCGCTCCACCCCAATACCTCCGCAGTCTCCCCGCTAGATAACCCCTTGATACCACGCAATATCAGCACGTCCCTATAAGATCGTTTCAACTGATTGATGATGTTATAAAGAAAACGTTTATTCTCGCTTAATTCTAAAGATTCTTCAGGTGTTTTATCAGGTGAAACGAGATGCTGCAGGAATATATCCGGCAGCCAGCTTATTAGCTTTGTCTTACGCTTTTCATCAATGGCGACATTTCTAGCAATGGCAAACAGCCATGTTTTGGGATTTGCAATCTCGGTATAATGGATAGCCTTTAGGGCACGAATAAAGGTCTCTTGTACAAGATCGTCTATATCCGTTCGCCCCGTATAATAGACGAGAAAACGATATATATCAGTGCTGTACGCTAGAAACCATTGTTCAATGCGTGCTCCAGCATTGTCATCCAATTGTGTTCCACCTCCTTATCACTGTATAGACGGAAGAGCTTCTGCTGATCTTTCACTTTTATTATAAAAATTTTTTGGCTGCTCTTCTCTTGCCGGGGTATAGGTTGTAGCCCTGTACGATACGTTCTGGAAAATCATTTTTTCACCGAGTCATTCATGTGAAACTTTACAATGAAATTCCTTATTTTACTTGCTATTTTATAAAGCATTTACTTAAATATAAATGTGTAGGTAAACGTGTCATGTAAGGCTAGTTTACTTCGTCCTTGCAATATTTTCATAATCTTCATTTAATGTGCACAAATGAAATACATAGGTAAAGAAGGAATAGAACAGCATACGCTTCTCTCGTTCACAAAACAAGATGAGAAGCACAAGAAGACTTCCAAGAAATTTGTTGAAAACAAATAATGCAAAGGGGAAAATGTTAGATGAATTTTTTAAAAAAGATATTCGGCGGCAAGAACAACGGAGAAAAATCAAAGGACGGCACTACGATTTACAAATATGAAGAATCAGCTAGCTATTCTCCCCCAGCCCCAATGGAATATGTAGAGGAAATCGCGGAACATTTTGAAGCAGTATTTCCCGGAAGAGAAAGCAGTGTTTTTCATGAGATCATATCTGATACCATACATATTGATGTGAATATATTGAAGCCTACAGAAGAAGAGCCCTTTTGGGTCTTATATACAACTGGTATGAGTGATTTACCAATGACAATACCAGATGAGGTGCAAGAGCAGCTTGATGATCAATTCGATCGAGCAGAGGTTATGATGTTCCTGCCAGCTTCTTGGGAATTAACACAAGAATCGATGCAGGATGAAAATAATTATTGGCCGATCAGATTAATGAAGCAGATGGCTCGTTTTCCTCATCAGTATAATACCTGGTTGGGATATGGACATACCATCCCCAATTATCAGGACTATGAGCCATATGCAGATTCAACTGGGTTAAACGGAGTTGTCATCTTCCAGTTAAAAGAGGAAATCAGCGTCATTCCAACAAAGGATGGCAATAAGGTTAATGCCTATTTCCTGCTGCCTTTATATAAAGAGGAAATGGAATATAAATTAGAGCATGGCATGGATGCCCTGATGGAGAAATTATCGGAGTTAGGAGATGAAGTGCTGGTTTTACAGCCGAATAGAAGGAATACTTGTGGGTAGTTTAGTTAGGCATCAAGAGCAAGTTTTTTTTCGATTCTGATTTACATGCGGAAAACTACTCAAGTTATGTTTGGCAGTCATGCGTTATTTTCTGGATTTATAAAAAAAGGCAACACGAAAAGCCCTTGGGATTCAGCGAACCATTAAACTCCTGATTAACTCACGTTCTGTATTTGTCTTTTCTGCCTTATGCAATTGCTCCGCCAAAAGCAGAATTGAAGATTTTTTAAGCCCTGAACATTTGCATAGCGTTCTAGTTTCTTAAGTGATGGCTGCTTCTTGTTATTTTTTTCGGTTAGATAACTAACAGAAAGATCAAGTTCCCTACTCATTTCGGTAGCTGTATATCATGGTGACAGGAGACTATTCACCACAGAAATTCAGGGATACTTCCCTATTCTAACACCAGCTAATTTTTTTAATATCATTGCTGCCCGGAGCGACCGACACTACATTAGAATCATTACGGTCGTTAACCAATGTTAGTAATAAAACCGGTTACACCCTTAACGTGGTGAAAACCGGTTTCTTATAACTTCCTATTTGTTTCTATTGTTCTCTAGTAACCTTTGTAATTAACCATTCTTCGTTATATTTAGTCATAGTTAAGTTTTCGGTGTAATTTGTTGGTTGCTCGTTTTCTTTTGGAGATGAGCTAACGGTTACAACCAAACTATATTCATTATCGGAAATTTTTTCGATTTTTGTGTCTACGATATGATCAAGATGTTGATCTTTAAAGATGTTGAGTTGATCTTCTTCAACAGCTTTCTTTGCTTCTTCCCTGGTTACTTTCATGAGTAACTCTTTATCACCTTTATACTCTGCTTCAATGTATTGAACAGCTAAATTCTTTAGAGTGGATTCGACATTTTGACTCATAGTAGATTGATTTCCACATGCTGCAAGTAACAAAAAAGAAAGCAATAAGGTAATAAACGGAATTAGCTTCATTTTAAATTCCTCCTTTAATCAAACCACCAGTCTTTTACTCCTCTGTAAATCTTATTAGCAATCTCATCCTGTCCTGAGCTTGACTTCAAATATTTCAAATCAGAACTATTGGATATAAAACCTGTTTCAGTCAAAATTGAGGGCATTTTAGTTCCACGTAAAACTGCCAAGTTACGGTTGTCTTCGTATGGAGATTTATAGTCGCGTAGGACATCGATAACTCTGTTGTGTACAAAATCGGCAGCCTCTCTACTTAATTTAATATGATGATTGTTAGGATATATTACAGTGGTTCCTTTAACACTGGAATTTGAACTGGAATTGATATGTACACTAATGAAAATATCTGCTTTTTTTTCATTAGCAAGTGCATATCTTTTATCAAGATCAATATACTTGTCTGTTGTGCGAGTCATATATACGGTGGCATTTAATCTATCTTCGAGATAATCTCTGAGTTTTTTTGCGATCTCAAGATTCAAATCAGCCTCTTCCGTTCCGTCGCTTCCTATTGATCCAGGGTCTTTTCCACCATGACCGGGATCAATAACTATGACTGGATCAGCACCTGGCTCATTTCTCATAGGAGACACTTTTTGTTTCTTACTTTTTTCTTTAACCTCAGTTGGACGTTCAAAAGGAACTGAGAAATCGTACATATCAAGATATCCGATTGGAGCACCATCAATTAAAAAATCTACTTCTTTGATATCGTCAAACTGATAAGCTGTTCCCAACAATGAGTCTAAAATAAACCCAACATTGTGGTTATTTGTCAAATTATCCTGAAACTCATGATTCAGATCAATCGTAAGCTTTTCCCCATCAAAGTCTAGGTTATTTATATCGGTTCCCTTTGGAATCTCGCTAAATGCCTCACTGTTTTCATAATTGCCTGATAATAATTCGTGCAAAGCAAATGAGACTTTTTCTTTAGTACTGTTTGCGTCCTTAGGAATATCAATTTTTATAGTTCGATCTAGACCATTCAAATTTTTTAATACGATTATACCTTTTTGTTCTTCTTTTAGAGCAAATGCACTTTGACCTACAACTCCAAAGAGTAATAAGCATGTAAGAGTGGAGGCAAGGATTCTACGCAATACAAACAACTCCTTTAAACGAATTTTGATAAAAATTGTTACATTAATGTAGGGCTTGTACTAAGATCGAGAAGAATGACTTCCTCCTTTCAAGATTTTTACAGCTGATACATAATAATTATATTCAAACTGTTTATCTTACCTTTAGGTTTATTTAACTTCCTGTTTGTTCGTTCCGTCTGTTTTAACACGGTGAAGATTTGCTTTTTGCCTACCTTCCCAATAAAAAACCTATCCTTTTGCGATATTAAGCCGCTCTACAGTATCATCTAAAATCTTTGTTTTATTGGTACCATCTATCCTAATTTTATATAATTTGTTGTGGTCCATGTCATTGCTGTAATAGATCCATTCATTATCCACAACAACCGAATTAATGGAATCATCAGTTAGTTTTGTGCTTTTTGTTCCATCTATCTTCATCTTATATAATTTGAACTTATCCCTCCCATTGGCGAAATACAACCACCCATCCGAATAGCTAAGGAAGTTTACACGGTTATCACTGATTTTCTCTTTACTGCTCCCATCATTCTTTATACGATAAAAGGCACTATCATCGTTTCCATTACGATAGAAAACATATGGTTCCAATACCAATAGTTGCTCCGAATAATCATCGGTAATTTTTTGTTTACCAGACCCATCCGTTTTCATTCTATACATCACAGGCGTATACCCGGAATAGTCCGAGTAATAGATCCAATCATCCACCACGTTGATATAACCTGATGGTTCCTTGGTTAATTGGGTTTTGGAAGTGCCATCCGTTTTCATCTTATACATCATAGCGTTTTTATCTAATGCTCGATAATAAATCCAATCATCTACAACATTGAGATCATAAGCTTGATCATCTGTGATTTTTGTAGGATTTGATCCATCTGCCTTCATCTTGTACAACTTATTTTGATCATTCGTGTTAGCATAATAAATCCAATCATCTGAACTTGAACTAATGAACCCCATGTTCGTAATATTACCAACAGTATTTCCCATCGATTGATTACTTACATTTGTGCTAGCACATCCAGAAAGGTTTATAGCAAGTAGGATCATCACAATGAATGAGCTTATTATTCTCATGGTTCCCTCCTAAAAATAATTTCCCCTTGAGGTGCCAAGGGGAATTTGTATTACCTACTGATCGGATGTTTCTTCACTGTATAGTTCATTGTACGGGTTAGGTACAAAGCCATCTTCATCTACAGTTGATTGGATATCTAGACTTCTTGGTTGCTCCACATAGTTTAGAGGGTCTACAGGTACTGATTTATTTGATCTATCAGGTTCCTTCGAAGATTCTCGTGTTTCAAAATGCAGGTGGACTCCTGTTACTTCACCGGTTTCTCCCATCAAGCCCAATTTTGTTCCTTTTGAAACTTCCTCATCTACATCTACGATAGGCTTTTTGTGCATATGTGCATACCTTGTTTGAACCCAATCATTTTTTCTAAGTTTGTGGTTTATATAGACTACATTTCCGTAGCTACTAGACTCTTCAGAACGAATCACTGTTCCCCGATAAGCTGCTACGATTTTGTCTCCTGGAACCCCTCTTTTCACAGGAGCGATGTCAAGTCCAGCATGCAACACTCTCTTCCCTGTTATAGGATCTTTTCGATATCCGAAGTCACTGTTAATTTTGCTGGAATCTGGAACTGGCCACTTGAATGGATACGTACCAGGATCTTCTCTGTTAGGTTCGACTTTAGCATGTGCGGAAGAAATGACTGTGAGAATAGACGCAACTGCAAGGATACTTGCAATAAGTTTTTTCTTTTTCATATTCATAACAACCTCTCCTAATAAATATTACCAACAATGATATTTTTTGTAAATATTTCATAAAAAATATTATCTAAATCAAATTGAGACAACTATACGGAGAAACACACTTCTGACTACCACCCCAGAACTCTGTGAACATAAGCTATTTCCTCTTTAGGGGTGGTAGTCACATCTAATTTTTTTGAGTAAAGGTTCTGAGAATTTCTGTGAATCGCAACCACGCTGTGTTAAGATAGGGATGTATTTAATGTTTTGTTATTGGACGTTCCTCGCTGGCCGGCTGGGAACGTCCTTTTATCTTTCATCGATCATCACCTCCTCCAAGATTCTTTTAAATTCTCTCTCCTGTTGATGTGTTGTTTGATTTTTGTTTTGAGACTTGACTGCTGACTTTTGAAATCCAATAGATTTCTGATCATTGTTTTTATTCTGCAAACAATCTATAGGGTCTGAGTCACTCCACGCTAGCATATTATTTCCTCCTATTCAGATTTTTCTCATCGTCTGTCTGAATATCTTTACTTAGTTTGACTGAGTGGATAATCAAGGAAGGGAATAGCTGAAAAATGGCTATTTCAAAAGGGTTTTGTAGTTTTCTGTACAGCTTATTTTACGTGATAGTTACTTTGTTGTTTTTGTAACTTTTTGAATTACAACGATATATTCATCCAGTTGCTGATTGAAAAAGATCCTTCTTGGATAAATAATTTACTAACTTCTGGCGCACGACTTCAAGATCGTCATTCTGTGATAAAGTGGCAGCACAATGTAGTGATTGGAAAGAGGACGTTCCTGTACTGTGGGAATGAGGATTGTCCCTTTCTATTTCAAGCTCATTATTAATATCAACCTCCTCCTTAATAACCAATATTTACTAATCAAACTATACATCAGCTTTCATCAAAATCCTGACTGAGAAAATTGTATAAAAAGTTAACGCGGTAAAAATGAGTTAATACTTAGGTTAATTTTTTTCGGAACCAGACATCAAAATAACATAAAAAACGTTTATACGGAGGTCTCTAAACATCCGTATAAACGTCATAACAGGTGGAAGCGCTATATGATTAAGGGAAATATATAACGTTTAATGAAAAAATGAAAGGTGAATAAGAATAACTTGGCTCCTTTCATCACTTAATACGATTACCCACCTACACCATGTTGATAAGCTATAATTGCCATGATAGCTACATGAACTCCACTAATTAATCTGGTTGACACGGCTAACGAAAGTAAAGGTTTCTTCATCCTCACAACCTCCATCCATAATATTTTGAAAGTAATCTATTTGTTGATCTGATGCATAATCTTTATATTTCCAGAACAATTTCAAAGAACGTTTATACTCCTCATGATGATTGGCAATATCAGCTAAAGCTATACACCTTAATATATCATCTAACCCTGTTCCAATGCGAGAATTTTCAAATTCATACTTAGATTTGTGATACCTGAATTGCAAATATCTACTAACATTTACAGGATCTCTGTAGGAATCAAAACTAATGATTGAGTCAGAAAAACGCTCAAGAATATCATCTATTGAAAATTTATATACATTAGCAGATTGCACAATGGTTATTAGTGCAGGTAATATTTCTTCTGAATGATTTTCAAGAAAATTTACATAGTCGGTCAAAATATTTATATTCCCCGATAACAAATCTAGAGTGTATAAATTTGCTTTGCTCCAGACGGAGAACTTTTCTACTTCTCTCTTTCCCACATCATCTAGCAATGTAAACCAACTTAAATCAGCGTATCCTTGAAGGTATTTTTTGGATTTTTCATATTGTCCTTGCATTTCAAGAGCTACACTTTTCAATAAATACCCTTGCCCATAATATACAACGAGATGTCGGTCAGTTGTAAGTGGTTCAATGATATTATTATTAATCTTTCTCAATTCATCATTGTAAACAGCTTCTGCCAATTCCCTTAATTCATCTGCATATGTCTCAACTTCTTTCCATCTGTGTAATGTAAAACAAATAGTAGATAATTGTAATAATGCATCTAATTGAAATCTCTCTGGCACGCGTTTTCGAAAAGGATGGAATTGAATAATCGCTTTCCAGTTCTCTTCTGCATTCTTTCCCAGATAAACTCTAAATAATTTATAGTGGCTGATAGCTAAACGTTCAGAATGACTGTCCTTTTCATGTTCAGTTATAATCTGATAAAAGAAAGCAGACTCTTTCTTTTTTCCTTTGTCAAACAATGATTCAGCAACAGAAAACAAAATCTCAATGTTCTTTTGATCTTCCAGTAACCTTGGCATAACTAAATTTATGCAGTCAAATTTACTTAGCTCTGAACATCTTATTAAGTAAGACACCATCTTATGACGAATTACTTTCTCATTAGAAAAACATTCATCCACGTACAACGGATAAAACCATCCATCACCATATCCAAATACCCTCGTAATTCGATCAAGTTGTTGTATGGGTATAGGGCGATTTTTTTTTAAAAAGGTACTCAAATTTCCTATCTTTATATCTGCTAACTTACCTAGCTGTGTGAGATTAAAACCGAATAACATCATGCTCCTTTCAATTTCAGAGCGTAACGTTTTTATTGAACCCATTTCAAAAATCCCCACCTATTGATATAACTGTAATATTTTTTTATTTTAACTTATAATACCAATTAATAGTAATATATGTTATAAAAAAGGTGGAAAGATTATAAATAATAAACATTTAAAAGATTAAACATAATGAAAGGAAAAAATATGATTACACGATCTTTTTATTACTTATTCGGGACTCAGACGCTTTCAAATATAGCTGATATTATTTATTTGATGGGTCTGATATCCTTAGTTTTAAACAGCACTGATTCGCTACTGATAACTATTTTTGTTCCCTTATTCCGATTCTTCTCGAAAACGTTGAGTGGTTTATTGGCACCACTGGTACTCTCAAGGTACAGATTACCTGGAATACTTCTTTTTTCGCAATTCGGACAGTTCTTTCTACTTGCTTTGCTGTTATTTTATCTTTGGATGGTTCCAGAGGAGCGCTCATATCCCATCGTTTTTCCAATTGTATTTGGAATGTCCTTTCTGGATGGGTGGACTAATCCTGTGCGTAATGCGCTTGTGCCCCGTTTAGCATTAGGGGAAGGTTTGATGAAAGCAAATGGTTTCATTTCCGTAAGTGATCATATTGTAAAATGCGCGGGATGGGCTATAAGTGGGGTAATTGTTGTTTTGATTGGCTCGCAATCTACGCTCACGTTAGCGTTGGTCTGTTACTTTATAGCGATGGTGTTTACAGCTCTTATTAAAGATCCTCTGGACATGAATGCAGAAAAGAAAAAGCAACTTGATAAAGAGGAGAATGTAACAGGAAGGGACAAGACTACTGAGGGAAAAGAGTCATTTTGGAATGATTTTTCAGAAGGTTGGAAAATCATTGGGCATAACCAACGTATTCGTACACTTACCATCATTGATACATTGGACACCATGGGGGGAACAGCCTGGATTGGCGTGTTTGTATTGGCTTTTGTTAAGCAAGTCCTGAATCGTGATGAAAGCTGGTTAGGCATCATGAACGGCTCCTTTTTTGCCGGGTCAATTGTAGGTGGTATTTTAGTAGTGGCTTTGGTAAAACGGCTACAAAAGCGCAGTTTTCTCTTCATGTTACTTGGATTTACCGTATATATCCTATTAGCTGTGTTTTTTGCATGTAATACACACCCTCTACTTGCCCTCGTACTCATGACATTAACTGGACCACCAATAGAAATAGCTGCTGTAATAAGAAGGACTCTTTTTCAGCAGAGTATAAATGCTCTCCAGTTGCCCAAAGCATTAGCTGCGTTGGATGTTATGGTCAATCTTACATTTGGTGTTTCTTTATTAATGTTGGGATGGTTCGCAGATCGATTCGGTATAGACAATTTGTACCTTTTAGCTGCACTTCTGACGACAGTAGCTGTTATTGTTGGTTTCTTAAATCGCAAGACATTTAGTAAAACAGGAGAATTACAAGAGGCTACGTAAGATAAATTCGTTACAATTACTAATAATGATATTATTGGGAGTCCCTTCAATATTAGTTGTTACTGGCATTGAAGGGACAACACAAACAAAAATCCTTTAATTAAATAGTTTAATTGACGAATTTGTAGGAGGCTTTGATTTGTATTCTGCTCTATATTAGAAAGGAATTTTATTCCTTGCAGTAATGTGGAAATATTACTCATGCCCAATACTCAACAGCATGTTCTTTATCTACTCTCCTGCCCTTTTTTCAAATTGATAATTGTTACTGAATAGATTGTCATCATGGCAAGCGATGATAAGGATATCGTATTTCTCGCTAGTCAAAATCTTTTTTAAGCTGAAATCCGAATAATAGCGATTGTCTAAAACGGTTAGTTTGTTAAAATGCTGCGCCAGATAAGGCGTAATTGGATTCATGTAAGAATCTTTTATCAGCAGGACATTTAATTGATTATTGGCTTTTGGATTTTCATAAGCGATTTTTCGTTTGTCTCCACCATATAGGATCTTATAAGAATAATCGCTTTCTCCATATTTGAAACGATAAAAATCATGAAAGCTCGTGATAAATTCTTTGCCGTCCGTGCTAATAGCCTCAAAATTCTTAAATGTAAACGGCATTTTTGGTTCATAAATCGGCGTTCTATCTGCATTTTTCGGATTTACAGCATAATTGATTTGAGTATTGTAACTGCCTTTGAAATTACCGGTTGTTAATGTAGAAACATTGATCTCATCCAAGGACATTGGCGTGCCTTCGAATTTGGAGGACTTTTTAGATAGCTGCGTAATCATTTCCTGATAAGCTATGAAAGCGCCTTTGATATTCCAATGATGGTCGGTTTCGAAGTAAAGCTCTTCCAATTGTGCCTTTGTAAAGGTATCGAACTTTTCTCCCAGATTAATCACGTTTACATCTTTATCGAGTTTAGACAAGAAATACTCTTTCGATTTAGCATAAGCGTCGGTTTGAAAATATTTCGGATATAAATGCATCAACGCTTTGGTCCTTGACGGATTAAAGACGAAGTATGCTTCTGTTTTTTGGTTTTTGGCGAATGTAACGGCGTCGTTCAATCTTGCCGTTGCGGCGTCGATTTCATTCTTATGAACGACTTTGTTGGGAATTGGCAAAATCCATTTATTGTTCGTCACTACAAGCTTGGACACGATGCGGGAATTTTTTATTTTTGTTCCGTCTTCGGGTTTCCGCGGCTTGTTGTCCTCAAACAAGTTTTCGAACAGCATGGAATTAAAAATCTCTGAATTTTGCTGATTTTGGTAGATTCTAATCATTTCGTTGCGAAAAACAATTTGGTCATTCCAATAC
>NZ_LSSO01000004.1:0-6798 GCF_001645205.1 Brevibacillus sp. SKDU10
AGGTCCAGTAGCGCCAGTATCTCCGGTAGGTCCAGTAGCGCCAGTAGCGCCAGTAGCCCCAGTAGCACCGGTAGCGCCAGTCGGCCCAGTAGCACCTCCACTAACCTGTAATAATGCGATGTCATCAACAACTATATCCGCAGTAAATAGGGCAGGAATTTTATTAATAATAAGCAAAGCTTGAGTAGCAGTTGCTGGAACAACAGTAGTGGTTTCGTAAATTGTAGTCCAAATATCAGCTGCGTTATCCGGAAGATGACCTGTTGGTATTGTAATATTAATTCCAATACCAACAGGGGTAGCTGCTACATCTAAATAGAGTAGAGCAATGTTTACTTGAGGACTCAATAAATTACCTAATTTTGCAATGGATAGAAACAATTCGAAACTATCTCCAGGTGTTACAGGTACTGATTGAAACAATAGACTATTTGCTGCATTTCCAAATAATCGTGCACTAAAAAAACCGGTGTGACTTTGTAGATTAGTAATTGCTACATTTGTAAAGCTCCACGGGATCAGGGTTCCCGTTTCAAAACCACCATTTACAATTTTGTTACTAAAGGGCAACTAAACCACCACTTTCATGAAAAAGGTTTTGGTGCTAGTACATCGTATGTTGCCCATTCTATTAAGGGAACGGTAAGTATCATTAGTTCGAATCCCAATTTTGAAAGAAAAGGATTGCCTAGAGAAATAGATTATATTAAGACACATAAAGAAGATTAAAAAGCTTAATCACATAAAAGCTTACAGATGTAAACAAACAGAGATAATAAAAGACCTTATATTAGCAAAAATAATTTTATAGCTTGTTCTTACAAAAAAACGCACGTCTTTCCTGAATATCGAGTTCCTTGGAAAAGTAGAGGAGAGATGAATAAAAACAATCAATACAATTAAGGAAGCAAAAAATAATAGATGAATGGGAAGGTTTAAACGAAATAGGGGCTTGATAAAAGTAGCGGAGGGAGAATTCATTCTTTCAAAGAATACACTTTTGAGTCCTAATTTGCGATCAATAGAAAAGGGGGACTGGTAAAAATAATAGAGGATTCTATCAATAATAAAGTGATCCTAATTTATAACTTCCATTTTACATGAGATAATACCGGCGTAGCAGATACTACGCTGGTATCATCTAAATTAATGTACTCCCGTTTTAAGGCTGTGTAGCTGCATATGTAAGGATTTTAACAATCTGAGTAAGGTATCCACATCTTCAGGATCCATGCTTTGTAAAGCAGTTTCCATAACATGATGAGCAGAAGAGTGATTATTGATCGTTTGAGATAACTTGTGTCCTTCAGGTGTCAACGACAAAATGATTTCGCGTCCATCTTCTCGAGAAGGTTCACTGGTAAGATATCCAAGCGTTACTAGTCCATCTATAGAGATGCCCAGAGTGCTTTTAGCTGTTAACAAGCGATCTGTTAATTGTTTCAATGTTTTTAACTCCGGATGGAAGCGAATGACATTTAAGATAGCTAACTGTTGCAAGGTAAGGCCAGCATGGGCAGCATCTAGCTGGGTCAATTTAGATGTGATCCTATTGATAGCCCAAAATGATTGCAGAAACGCAAGGGATTGTTTCATTTCTACCCTCCTATTATTCAATTTTGATACTTTGATTTCTGACAAATAGTTTAAGTTTGAATTATTTGATATCGAACGATTGCATGCATAAGTTTAGCTGATGCTTTATAAATTGTAAAGGATGCTTTCAACACACATAGTGAGCTTGCATATAGTATAGGAAGCGGATATGACCAAGAAAGTGTCCGGGAGGTTGACTGGGTGTATTCATCTGACATCTAACCGTGTGTCGCGTAGGGGTGTTGTTCGTCTATGACAATGAAGAGGGGGGATTTCATATGCCAAACCATGTACGCCATATTTTCGCAGCAGTTTATACCTCCAAAGGGTATTACAGCTTTTATGATTCCATTTTACAAGATATAAATTACCTGTACCTGATAGATGGTCCGATCGGCACTGGGAAGTCGGCTGTTCTTGCATCGATCCAACAGAGGTTGGCTGAACAAGGGGATACCATACAAGTGGTTCATTCTCCTTGGGAGCAAAAAGATATAGATGCTCTGCTATTACCAACCCAACGAATTGCCATTTTAGATGGAAACATTTATGAGAAGGCAGTTGCCGACAAATCAAGGTTTAAACTGTCTGTTATTAATATAAAAGAAGCTTGTGATGTAACTAGGCTTACCCAATCAGAGAATAAAAATAAGGAATACGAAGAACAAATGGAGGCTGAATTAGAAGAAGCGTATGATTCTTATCGTGATGCGTTGTTTGTTCATGATGATTGGGAGAGAATTTATATTAGTAATCTAGATTTTGAGAAAGCCAACAAGGCAGCAGAAGAAGTCTGCCATACAATCTTTGGGGATGTTTTTTTACAGAAGGAATCGCGTGTGCAAGAATGTTATTTTGGGGCAGCTACGCCAAATGGTAATGTGGATTATATTATGAGCCTAACGGAAGAGATCGTGCGGTATTTTATAAAAGGACGCCCTGGTTCAGGGAAGTCTACATTGCTAAAAAAAGTGGTTCAGGAAGCCAAACAGCGTGGTTTTGATATGGAAATTTATCATTGTGCCTTAGACCCAAATAGCTTAGACATGGTTATTGTACCGGAAGCTAATGTAGCGATTTTTGATAGTACAGCCCCGCATGAATATCTTCCCAGCCGAAGCTCTGATCGCGTTATTGATATGTATGAACGAGCAATTGCTCCGTTTACGGACCAGAAATATGCCTTTCAATTACGCTCCATATTAAATAAATATAATCAGACAATCAAACAAGCGAAGGAGCATTTGATTCAAGCTAAATGGTTCCGGGATCAGATCGTTAATGAAAATAAGCAAGCAGTTTATTTTGAAAAGCTAGAAGGAATTACAGATCGGCTACTAAAGCAGCTGAACGAAGCATAATTTGATAGTCTGCAAGTAAAAACAAAACGCGTTCCTGCTTATATCGAACTCAGGAACGCGTTTTGTAATGAATAGTGTAGTACGAAAAGTTAAGGAAGAACTACTAAATGAGTAGTCAAAGGTAATTCCCGCCCGCTAGAAGGATGGTTTAAAACTTTACCATTATAGTAAAAGACACTGGAACTTCCGCCATCTAGGTTGTATGCGTCACGTACTTTAAACTCAAGCAGTTTACGTTGGGCTTCCTCTAGGGTAACCCCTTTGCTGCCACCTTTATTGCGTCCGTCAATTACGATAAATAACAGATCACCATTTTCAAAATTTCCGATCAGTGTACGTGGTTCACGCCGGTTTGCCCATGCTTTTGGAATTGCTTTTTTCTGACCATTTTCCAAAAGGATTGGCAAGAAGCTCGCTCCCTGCATGATGCCGTTCTTTTTCACTTGCTCCTGTGATGTAAGACGTCCACTGTGCAAGCGACCATTTTTATTAAAGCCGACAAAGCTTAGATTCGGATTATTGGAAAACGTCTTGACCTGTCCATCTACCACTGTAATGCCGAGTGGGGCCAGTTTACCATTGCGTTTATCAAAACCACCTGCATTCACTGCTAAGACGGCACCTTTTCGTTTTGCTGCATGACTAGTTGTTTCCCCCCTGCTATAAACGCTATCGTTGGCCAAGACCATTTTCAGCGCATTGGGGTTATACAGATGGACTTTTGCCATGTAGCCGCTATATCCAGCTTCTTTCAGCGAGTACACTTTAATTCGCGAATTTTTACCGAAGTTTTGTCCAATTGGATCTCCTAGCAGGTTTGCTAGAATTTCATCTAGTAATCCAGTAGATTGCTTCGTCTGGTTTTTGCTAGCTGCTACCAGATTATCAAGCTGTTTCTGATAATGCTCTGCTTCTTTTTTATCCTGATCAGCCGTTTTACGTAGACTTGCCAAAATGTCTTTCGTTTCATTAGAGGCTTTTTCCAGCTCCGAAATTTGGGCAGCGAGTTGAGCGCTTTTTAACGATAGCTTGTCCATATTGGCTTCCAAGGGTGAGGGCTTGGCAAAAGCAAGCAGAATCCCACAAAGGGGAGCCAGCAATAAAACAAAAAACAGATTCAGCCTAGAAAGCACGAGCTGCATCCTCCAGTTTTTTCAGAGAGCCCTTCAGTTCCGCCAATTGTTTATCTAATGTTGTAATTCGTTGTGATAGAGCTTGCTTCGTCTTGTCTGTTCCAGAGATGGTCTCACCAGTTAATGCTAATTCCTCTTTAATTCCATTCATCTCGGACTGTACATTTCCCATTTGTGTTTCAATCATCTTCATCAACTCATCATTTTTGGCTTCCACCATGCTTATGCGCTGATCCAGATAACTCTGTGAAGCGGAGATATAACTTTGCGCAAGCTGAAAGCCGCCAAAGCACAATCCACCCCAGAGTAGCACAATACCAGCGACTAATATTCCCTTGCGTTTGGGAGTGCTTAGTCGTTTTTGTTTTGATGGTCGCACGGCTGCTGAAGCTGATTTTGTTTGCTCCATATAGCTTTGATTCATTCCATTCCCTCCCATTCAAGAAGTCAGGACAGTCCCTTGTAGTTAGGGAGCTTTTTTCTTGTTCTCTTTTTCGAAAAAGCTTGTCCAAACAAAGGCATCTAAACAAGACACCATTCGTGTAATTTAGCGTGAGTACGACATTTTTTACACGACACTCTATTATAGCATGGAATGAATTACGTGTATTTTACCAATCAATTGGAAGAGCTAAGAAAAGAGGTTATTTTCAGCAGTTATCTGCTAAATCCGTGGAATTTCGCTGTTTTTCGACCTGTATAGCATGAGATAGACTACCTGCTTGCAATAATAAAGCTGGATTGGACATTTATATAAAAAATGGAAACGGACAGTTTCGTAATCTAAAACTGTCCGTTAGTTACATTCCTATTTATTGTTCTGACAATTGTTTGGGTGGCAGAATGGATTGCTGTTTCGCTGCATTCGGATCGGATAAGACCGTGCATTCACGGAAGCTAAAATGCTTACATCCTAAGCATTTTTGATAATCTAATTGAGTTAAAGCGTACTCAATAGCTTCACCTGTATGCGCAAAAAAGTGCTCCTCCCCAATTTTATCTGCCAGACCTGTTTTTGTTATAACTTCTTTAGGCTGAGTCTGAATGCCTGATATGAGAACTTTTCCACCGTTTCTTGTAAAATCGTTCACTACATTTGCAAGGTTAGACTCACCAGTGGTGTCCATAAAAGGAACCTTCGCCATCTTCAGGAGTAGTATTTTAGGGCGATAATGAATGGTTTGCATAATTGATGATTCAAACATAGCAGCCGCACCGAAGAATAGCGCTCCTTCGATGGTAAAAATAGCTATTTGGGGACAATCGTGTCCTTCCTTTACCATATGAGGAGACATTTTTTCGTGTTTTACCGTAGGATCAGGCAGTACCTTTGCAACGGTTAATATGTCTCTCATTCGCTTTACAAACAATATAATTGCCAATATTAAACCTACTTCGACCGCCGTTACTAAATCGGTTAATACAGTTAGGAAGAAAGTGATTACTAAGACAAGCGAATCACTTGTTTTGGTTTTTACGATGTGAACAAATGCCTTGCGTTCACTCATGTTCCAGGCCACAACCATTAAGATAGGGGCCATGCTGGCTAAAGGAATGGAAGAGGCCCACGGAGCAAACAGCAATAATACGATTAATACAACCAGACTATGAATCATTCCTGAAAAGGGACTCTTGGCACCACTTTTTATGTTGGTAGCTGTACGAGCAATGGCTCCAGTTGCAGGGATTCCACCAAACAAGGGGGTAATCATATTTGCAATTCCTTGCCCAATTAGCTCACGATTGCTTTTATGACGGGTTCCAGTCATACCATCAGCCACTACTGCAGATAACAGAGATTCAATTCCTCCGAGTAGGGCAATCACAAAGGCAGGCTTAAGTAACTGAACAATTCGATCCAAGGTGATATCAGGTATATGAAAGTGGGGAAGGGTACTGGGAATTTCCCCGTATGTCGAACCTATGGTAGCCACTTTTCCTTCAAAAAACCATGCTGCCAGCAAACTGGACAAGATAAGTCCGATGAGAGACCCAGGTATTTTTGGAAACAGCTTGGGTGTAATCAAAAGAATAGCGAAACAAATAAGTGCGGTTACAATGCTGTATGGATTGATCGTGGACAGATGGATTCCAAGCTCCCGCATATTTGAAAGAAAGTCTTGATGCCTTTGGACTCCTGTTAACCCCAAAAAGTTTGCAATTTGGCCAGTAAAAATAATGACAGCTATGCCAGACGTAAACCCAATGGTAACTGGACGCGGAATGAAGGCAATAAGTGCACCTAGCCTAAAGATTCCCATCAGAACGAGCATTATTCCAGCTAATAAGCCTGCAATTAGTAAATTCTCATACCCGTACTGCATGACAATTGCAAATAAGATGGGAATAAAAGCCCCAGTAGGTCCCCCAATTTGAAATTTGGACCCACCAAATAAAGAAATAAGAAAACCTGCAATAATGGTTGTGTAAATTCCATATTGAGGGCTAACGCCAGCAGCAATAGCAAAAGCCATTCCTAAAGGAATGGCAATGACACCTACAATTAACCCTGATATGAGATCATGTCGAAAATAAGTACTGTTGTAGTGCTCAAATCTTCCCGACAATTTCATTTTTAACCCTTCTTTTTTTATATATTTGATTATTTGAATATAAGGGGAATATACACCCGCTGATCCGTTTTTGTCAATGTAGGAAAAGAGCTGATACATATGGTAAAAATTTGGTTTACAAACAAAAAAACAAGA
>NZ_LSSO01000005.1:0-5210 GCF_001645205.1 Brevibacillus sp. SKDU10
CATTTCTTCATTATAATATAGTTAGCATATGACCTAGTTTCTGTTGCTTGGTATGCAGGTAATTGTAATTATGCTGATGACTTTTCATTTGAAGCGGTACTCGTTCTGCTACTTTTAGACCATATCCATTGAGTGCCACGATTTTTCTAGGATTATTGGTTAAAAGACGCAATTTCTTGGCCCCCAGATCACGCAATATTTGTGCACCAATTCCATATTCACGTAAATCAGCGGGGAAGCCTAACCGTTCATTGGCCTCAACAGTATCTAAGCCTTCTTCCTGTAGCTGATATGCTTTTAATTTGTTTATTAAGCCAATTCCGCGCCCTTCCTGTCTCATATAGAGCAGAATTCCGGCCCCTACCTCGTCGATTTGTTGCAAGGCAGCATGCAATTGTGGTCCGCAATCGCAACGAAGAGAACCAAATATATCGCCTGTTAAGCATTCAGAATGTACACGCACTAAAACAGGCTGATCAGGGCGAATATCTCCCTTAACAAGAGCTACATGTTCCTTTCCATCCAACGTATTCGAGTAGGCAAAAATGCGAAAATCTCCGTATTCTGTAGGCAGAATGGTCTCCGCCTCCTTCTTCACCAGTGATTCGCTTTGCATACGATAATGAATCAGTTGTTCGATCGAAACAATTTTTACATTCAAACGCTTCGCTATTTCTAAAAGAGCAGGTAAACGTGCCATGCTTCCATCCTCTTGCATGATTTCGCAAATCACCCCAGCAGGATAACCACCAGCAAGCCTTGCCAGATCTACCGCCGCTTCTGTATGTCCTGCCCTCTTTAATACTCCGCCCTCCTTGGCGACCAATGGAAAAATATGTCCAGGGCGCCGGAAGCGATCAGCTTCTGCTTGCGGGTCAAGCATCGCCATGATCGTTTGTGAACGCTCATGCGCCGATATCCCAGTATGCGTGTCCCTTTCATCAATGGACACTGTAAAAGCTGTTCCATGATGATCCGTATTATTTTCCACCATCTGTCTTAACTGTAGCTCACGAGCTCTTTTATCCTCGATCGAAACGCAAACCAGCCCTCTTCCATGGGTAACCATGAAATTAATCATCTCAGGTGTTGCCTTCTCCGCCATGCATAGAAAATCTCCTTCATTTTCCCGATTCTCGTCATCGACCACAATAATGGGCTTTCCCTGACGCAATTCCTCTAGCGCCTCTTCTATCGTGTGAAGCATGTAGATCCCCTCCTAGCCATTGGCATTAGACAAACCCATTGTCACGTAAAAAGCTTTCTGTTACAGAATGTTGCTTGTTGCGAGCAGAATGCAAAGAATGGAGTACATTTCCTTGAGAAGCTAGTAGCCGTTCCACATATTTACCAATCACATCATTTTCAAGATTTACGCAGTCCCCCGCCTGTTTCTTTCCGAGCGTAGTAACTGCTGCTGTATGAGGAATGACCGAGACGGAAAAGGAGTTGGCTTTGATGGCAACCACTGTTAAGCTTATTCCATCTACTGTAATAGAGCCTTGGGGAATGAGATAACGCTGGATATCTGCTCCCGCTTCTATTTCAAATAGTATGGCATTTTCATTTTGCCTTTTCGATAAAATTCTTCCTTTACCGTCAACATGCCCTGATACCAGATGGCCACCTAATCTGTCGCCAATAGACATTGCCCGCTCCAAATTTACTAGCTCACCATTACGGAGTTCATCCAGATTCGTTCTCTTCAGCGTCTCTGGCATAACATCAACTACAAAGCCATTGGCGGTAAACTCGGTAACCGTTAAACAAACTCCATTTACTGCAATGGAATCACCTATTTTACTTCCCTCTACAACCAACCCGGCTTTTATATGCAGGCTGCCAGCCTTTTGACTAGTTAAAAATCCAGTGATCGTACCTACTTCCTCAATAATCCCCGTGAACATGATCGTCCTCACTCCTTATGAATTGCTATGATCCGTCCAAAGTGGGTAACCCGTTATCTTTACTTCCTGCTCACTCACCTTCTCTACTGCTACATCTCTGAGTCGAATCGCATCTTTCATCAAAGGAATACCATTTCCTCCGTAGGCGACCGGGGAATCCACTCCACCCACAAGTGTAAAAGCGACATAGGCTATTACCTTTTGAATCGCTTGTGCCTCTAAAAACTCCCCGCTTATCTTGCTGCCACCTTCTACAAGTACCGAAACAATTTCTGCCTCTCCCAAGGTTTGGAGGACAAATGGTATCGTTATTTGATCCTCTTGTTGCACGGTGATTCGAATTCCTTTTGCGCGCAGGACATCTGCTTTTTGTTGAGAAGCTCTTCTTGTGGTAAAAATCCAAACTGGCGATGTAGTATCTTTGAGAATCGTAGCTGTCTTTGGAATACGAAGAGTTTGATCAAGAACGACTCGTATCGGCTGCCTTCCATTTTCATACAACCGGGCTGTTAGTAAGGGATCATCTTTTATCACCGTGTTTATGCCCACTAAAATTGCGTCAGACTTAGCCCGTTCCGCATGAACTTCCCTGCGTGCAAATTCACTCGTTATCCATTTGCTATCGCCGGTTCCTGTAGCCAGCTTTCCATCTAATGTACTGGCTGTCTTCAACGTAACAAACGGCCTTTTCGTATGAATATAATGAAAAAACGATTCATTGCATTCTCGGGCTTCCTTTTCTAATACACCGACCTGCACATCTATACCAGCATTTTTTAAAGTTGCTAAACCTTTACCTGCCACCAGTGGATTAGGATCTTCTATGGCAATGACAACCCGTGCCACTCCTGCATCTAGCAGCGCTTGTACGCAGGGTGGTGTTTTCCCATAATGACTGCATGGCTCCAAGGTTACGTATACAGTCGCCCCCGCTGCCTTTTCCCCAGCCATTCGTAAGGCATGAATTTCAGCGTGAGACTCACCTGCTCGCAGATGGGCTCCTAGACCAACAATGCTCCCATTTTTCACAATAACAGCACCCACTGTAGGATTAGGAGATGTCTGATGACTCGCTCCTTCTGCCAATTGGATTGCTATCTTCATAAAAGCTTGATCCAACAGCGCTTGATTCTCACATTCTCTCCTCTTCCATTCTTGAAGCTCATTCATAAGCGTTCCTCCTTTCTGCATTTTTTCCGTTCTGTGTATCTTGCTTTTACTCTTGCAAACGCACCTTGGTTACTTTCATAACCTATTTTTTACAATAAAAAAATGCCCTTTTCAGTAAAAGGGCATAGAGAAATACAGCCTACCATCGGATTTTTCAAAAAACGGATACACAAAGAGTTACGCCACCGCAAATAGATCATGCCTAGACTGACATATTTGAATATATCTAAATAAACCGTCTTCTCATTTATGAAAAAACAGTCTGCGATGGCCACCACAATCTAAGTAATGTATCCTCATTGAAAAATGTGATAAGCCTTGTACCTTCTCCCATCCGGACTATACCGTCGGCCTTGGATTTTCACCAAGTCAGTCGCAAAAACGGTTTGCGAGTCGCGGGCTCAGACATAATCGTCATTACCGCCGGTCGGGAATTTCACCCTGCCCTGAAGGTGGTTATGCAATTGCCTGTAGTATAACACAAGTATCCACACATGGGAACGGATACTTTTCTGACTTCTTGTCAATACCTTTGTATTTTGTTGCATAATAAGCTACAGTTTGGTCTTCTTAGTAACGGGAAAAATTTTGTGTAGTGCTTGTGTATCATCCCTGAAAAAGTTGGATAAGATTACCGCATGTATCATGAAACACAGCAATAGATGTCTCTTTTATATCTACAGGCTTAATCTTAAACACTACACCCAGTCTTAGCAGTCTTTCATACTCTTTGTGAATATCGTCAACAGCAAACGTCATTAGAGGAATTCCTGCCTCAAACATCTCCTTTTGAAATGTTTTCGCAGCAGGATGCCCCAGTGGTTCCAAAAGCAATTCAATATCTTCCGGGCCTTCAGGGGAAACAACCGTTATCCATTTAAAATCTCCTACTGGAAAGTCGCTTTTTTTCACAAAGCCTAAAACCTCTGTATAAAACGAAAGAGCTCTATCCTGGTCGTTGACAAATATACTTGTTAGTTTAATTTTCATTGAAATTCCCTTTCCTATAAGATAAATTCAAGCTGAACACGGAGTATATACCAAAATGGAACGAATTTGTGCATTTATCCATTTATATTATTAATCAAACTTTCTCTTCCATTCCAACTCCTTAAAAAGACTGATTAACCTTTCCTCTTCCCTACATTTTTTACAAGAATTTAGATATAGCGTTAGCTGCATACAAGATTAAATACAGCTCTTTTCTCATAAGCCAAGAATGTATGTAAAAAATCCTGAATTTCATATAGTCGTATTGACAATATAAAAATAACTATATAAAATAACCTCAAGAACACGTAGAAAGGAGCTTCTTACTTTGCAAATTCCTCCAAAGGAAAAGCCAGTCTATCGATCTCCTGATGGCTTACCTACCGACATTTGTATATTTACGATTACATCGGAGCCTAGAAAAGATACCAAGCACAAATCCCTTCCCGATCGTAAGCTAAAAATATTGCTGATTCAGCGTGATCCACAAAGCGATCGCTTTCCAGGATATTGGGCTTTTCCAGGTGGTTTTCTCAATGAACACGAAACGCTTGATCAATGTGCTGAACGTGAGCTGCGTGAGGAAACACATATCTTAAATGAGAAGGTACATATTAAACAGCTAAAAGCCTACTATACTCCAGGCCGTGATCCTGGTGGATGGATTCCAACCGTTGCCTATTATGCCCTTGTTAATGAGCAGGCATTGACTGGATTTAAGGCTGATGACGATGCTGTAGATGCACGTTTGTTCACGGTTGAGGAAGCAATGTCCATGAATTTGGCGTTTGATCACAACGAAATCTTGAAGGATGCTCTGCAAAAAATCCAAGAGATTATGGTTCAGACTAATATTGCGAAAGAATTTCTATCCGATGAGTTTACCTTATCTGAGCTGCTTCAGGTCATTGAGACGGTCGTACCTGATTTTAAAGTAGATCGCTCTAACTTTAGCAGACGCTTGGTGTCTACCATAAATAGAAAAGGGATTATTGAAGAAGTCAGAGATGCGGAAGGTTCCGCTAAATACTCGAATAAATACTCACAAAACCCAGCCAAACTATATAAATTTACTGACTATGTGCCATTTGTGAGCATCTATTAATCCTTCTTTTTTTAACTTTTTATATAGTCGTATTAACT
>NZ_LSSO01000006.1:0-66888 GCF_001645205.1 Brevibacillus sp. SKDU10
CGTCTATACGATCCTAGTGCTTGTTGAAATTGAATGATTAATTCGGGAAGAACTGAAACAGGCTGTATAATATGTCCCAAGAAATAAATAAAGGCAATTAACTCCGCTGGTTTCAATTCCTGGTGGGCAATTAGATAAGCTCCAAACAGAATACAAAACACCAGCGGACTTGACATAAATATAATATGAAGCGGATTTAGCCAAGCATGTCTGCGTTCAATCTTTAAATTCAGTTGCAGCATTTGTTCAATTGCCGTTTTGAATCTTTGAAAGAAAGCTTCATATAAATGAAACACTTTAATGATTGGAATTCCTGAGATAGTATCTTTCATAATAGAGGCTGTACGACCGACCTGCTGTTGTAGTTCGTAGGAGTAGGCATTTAGAGGTTTGCTTATCAAAGCTGCAAAAAGTAATGCAAATGGAACCAAAGACAAGCTAAAAAGGATAAGTTTCCAGCTAATCAAGAAGAGGTAGACAAAAGCAGCGATAAACATAAGAGGCTCAATGATTAGTTTTGGAAAGTGTTCAGTCAAAAATCGTTGTACAATCGTTAAATCATTGGAGAATCGGGATAAAAGATCCCCAGTGCTGTATTTTTCTACAGAGGCAAAGGAAGCATGCTCTAATTTTTCGGCAAAGCGATTTCGTAAATCTCTGATAATGGAAGCACTAAATTTCGTAGACAACCATTTCACAAGAAAGTGAGCAATCATCCCGATCATGACACAAATCCCAAACACATACAATAAAGTGCTCATATGATCCTGAGTGTCAACGATAGAATACGAAACCATCTGCTGGATATTGTATCCAATCACAACTTCTACAAGAACAGCTACAATGCTACAGATCACAATTGATACCAGAAAATACCAGTATGTAAAAATTGTTGCTACTATTTTTCCCCACATTGATTCTTGTAATTGACTACGTATTCTTTTTATCAAGTTGTTCTCTCCCCAAGATTTCCCTGATTTTTGTTACCTATAAATAAGAGTACACTATTTTTTAGCAGTTGTTTAGTTAATTTTTTACAAACCTTCTTCAATTTTTAAATTAAGCAATTTTTTATACCTACCCCTCTTTCCTTTCAAAAAGGTTTATTGGTAAAAAATAGTTGCCTAATGTTAGTAATGTTGCATAGTCGTAAAGTTGGCTAACTCAGATTAAGAGGAGGATGTTGGAAAAGAAGGTTTACTTATCGTCGTATCCCTGTTTCATTATCTGAAATTTGATTCTCTCGATCACGAGCCTTTTCTTGTCACAAATTATACCGGCTTCATCCAGTTGAAGTAGAACAGATTATAGAAGAGAACGAAGAAGAACAGTTTATCAAGCTTCTTTGTAATCAAGCATGAGTGCGGAGCAGATTTGTTACATCATATCGGCTTGCTCGTATTGCAGATCATCATGGTAAGCTGTAATGCCGGGCAATAAGTGGCAGTCTACTCTTATACAAAATAAGCTGACATGCCAAAAAAAGCTCGGTCATCATGCCAAGCTTCTCGACGTGAACAAACCCTCATTTCTTTACGACCTGTTTGGGGGGTGTTTTTATCTTGCATGCTTTAAACCATTCTTTACTTATAAAAGAAATAAAAGAAAATTCCCAAAAAAATAACGGTGCATATGACGTAAAACATTGTTAATCTGGTCAAATTTCTTTTTGTCTTCGTACCATAATTATGATCCTTTGGCTTTATCCCTACCAGGATAGTCCCAATGGCAGCTACCAATACGATCAAAAAAATGAAAGGTATAAGATAAGTCATTCGTTTCAACTCTTTCTGCCGTTTTATTTATCATAACTCATGATTGTAATAGACGCGACCATCCACTTTCCGTTTATTTTGCCCATCCAGTTCTCATCGATTGGCGTCCAGACGATCACAAATTTTCTTTTGGTGATATCGTCCGACATTTGGGCTCTGCAGAAGTAATGTTTTATCATGCGATGATACATCATGAATGGAAGTATTGCGGGCATGAACCCGATAAGGGTCGGACTATGGAGGAAGCTATCCATTATTTACAGAATTGCCACAATACTGTTCTGCTAGGCCTTCATCAGTTAGAGTCTGAGCAACTAGCCAGAAAGGTGAAAAATCTCTTAGGCTATGAAGTCAGTGCCTGGAGAATCATAATGGCAATGGCTGAACATGAAATTCATCATCGAGGTCAGCTTTCTGCATACATGCAGGTAAATCATATTGATCCCCTACAAATATTCGGCTTGAAAATCGAGCAAATCCCTTCCTTAATAACCTGATACCCTCGTAGGAAAATAAAGAAATGAAAAATTAAGATTGCTACGGCATTGGACTTCTCTATCTCATTAAAAAAAGACATTCCCACCAGTACAAATACAGCCTACTGAGGAAACGTCCTTTGTTAAACCATATAAATTGATAAAATGACAACACATTCCTAGCCCCAATTCATCTTGCAGCCTCTTCATCAAACAAGCTCTCACTTACTTGCCCTAGCTTTTTCTCTAAGCGCAAAAGCCTTTTTTCATACATTTCGCGTTCTGATTTATTCCTTAGCCGCAGATATGACGTTTTCTTTTGCCAGCGCTCGAAGGCCATTTTGGTATACGCATATGCCTTGTCATATTCTTTTAATTGATGCTCACAAATCTTGGCTGCCTCGATACAAATCTCCTCGGTACCCCATTCTTTGTCCTGTAAGCAGGCATCATAGCAATAAAGAGCCTTACCCCATTCCTTTTGACGCTTAAATAAATGCCCTAGCGCAGCTTTTGCCCGCCCAGCATAAGGATGTTTGCTACGAGCCACTTCCTTGTAATGTGACAAAGCTATTTGTTCTGATCCGATCGCCTCATACCAGCGTGCCACTTCATATCGCTCTTCCATAGACATCGTAACAGACTCTGCAGACAACAGCATATAAGAGATATGAATATAGAGTGTAATAAGGGATAGTACATCCACTTCATTATGCTGAAGCACACCAGCAATATGTTCTGGATTCTGCTCTCTGACGTACTCAAAATATAGCATTGGGGCTAGTGAGCCAGGTATGTCTTCCAAGCGTCTGATTCCTAGCTTTTGTTGTTCTACGATCGACAAGCGACAAGAAACGAGTTCATTTTTCCATAGTCTTCTCGCCCCATGCAACAAATCGATGTGACCAAACACAGGTAAGGCTGGCACATCATTTCGTACCAGCGTATGTCGTGTTTTTACCTGAGGCCAATCAAACGCTTTTCCATTATAGGTGACAAGTTGTTTGGATTCTTTTACATCTGCTAAAAAAGACTGATACAACGTAATTTCCGAAAAAGGATCGGTTAAAAAATGCTGACGAACGACCACCTCATCCTGTTCCCATTTACTATAGCCCAATAAGAAGATGGTATTACCCACCCCACCATGTAAACCAGTTGTTTCTGTATCAAAGAATAGTAACTCCTCTGGGCGTTTGTTGGCAGCAGACAGAGGATGCTCCAGGCCGCTTTCGTTCCATTTGTCGATAACATCAAGTAAAGCCGAAAATTCATAGTTCCCATGAATCATGTCTAAGGGATAACGAACTTCTCGTACCATAGCGTACTCCTCTTCGCCAAAGAATGGTTTGGCTTGAAGACGTCGCCACGTATCTGCATACGGAATCTGGAATTGAGGTGATTCATAGACGCTTCGTATACATTTCGACTGCTCTGGTCTTTGTAAGCTGGTCGCGGATATATCACTCTGTTGTTTGGGCTCTGCATGCTTTTCCTGCCGATTCTCTTGCTCGTTATTACTTTCGAGTGTCAGATGCTTTTTCATTCGTTGCAATTTATTTTTAAGAGACAAACGCTGTTCCCCCTTGCGCCACTCGCAATAGAGAAAGTGCTAGCTCTTTTCCATCCCGCTCCACATATCCAATACACGAAGGACATCCCGACGCACATGGACATGAGCTAATCATCTCTTCTGCTTTAGCAAGTATGGTTTCCATCTGGTGATACACCTGTTCGCTTAGGCCAATGCCACCTGGATATCGGTCATAGAAGAATATCGTTGGTTGATTCGAATGGACAGCTTTTCTCTGTGAGATGACATGCAAATCTTTCGGATCACACATCACCCATAAAGGAGCAACGTGTTGCAGCACATGTCCTGCCCCAACCAGCCCAAGCTCTACCTCCTCTTGACCAATCGTTTGCAAAATAGATTCCGGAAAACTAATCCAAGCCGCATTCGTATGCAATTCCTCTTCTGGTAAATGTATCGGCCCTGATCCGATGTTCTCATGGGTCTCGAACTTAATTTTTTTAAAAATCGTAGCCATCGCATTAACCGCTACTTCCCCATAAGCCAATTCAGTCTCGTTTTGCTTCCGTGTAAAATCTGACTCTAGAACCTTTAACTGGACCGCTAAATTCGCATCTGTGTAATAATCGACCTTCACCTCGCGAATATAGGCCTTTTTCTCTTCATAATCCAGCTTTTCTACTTGGTACTGCACCCCCTGATGCAGATAAATCGCTTCCTCATGCAGCAATGTCATCGAACTGAAACGATCCATTTCTCCAATGACCTTTTCCTGTCCACGCTCGGTAATATCGACAATCACCACATTCTCCTGTGAAGCAGAGCGCAAGCTGATGTTATGAGCTGGAAAAGAATCGTTCATCCAGAACCACTTCCCCTTTGAGAAGTGCAATATCTGCTCCTCCGTTAAAAATTCTAGAATTTCTGCTATTTCTGCCCGTCCAAAAGTATCTCCTGCCGCAAAAGGCAGTTCATATGCTGCACACTTCATATGATCCACAAGAATGATTAGATTGTCAGGATTAATACGAGCTGACTCAGGATTTCGTTCAAAGAAATACTCTGGATGCAAAATAATGTACTGGTCAAGTGGAGAGGAGCTTCCAACCATAACCACGACAGACTCATCCTGCCGGCGTCCGGCTCTTCCTGCCTGCTGCCATGTACTAGCCACGGAACCAGGATATCCTGTAATCACACATGCCTGTAATTGGCCAATGTCTACACCTAGCTCTAGTGCATTTGTGCTAACCACCCCGACAATATCACCTTGTCGCAATCCTCGTTCAATTTGTCTCCTTTGTGTTGGTAAATATCCACCTCTATAGCCTTGAATTGTTTTGGGCCCCAGTTTTTTTCGAATCAGCTCCTGTAAATAGGTCAAAAGTATCTCTACACGCACACGGCTTCTCGCAAATAAAATCGTTTGCACTCCATTTGTTAGAAAAGTAGATGCTATGTCCCGCGCTTCTAATGTTGCACTCCTACGAATATTTAGCTGATGATTTACAATAGGTGGATTGTAAAATATAAAATGCTTCGTTCCTGCCGGAGCTCCATTGTTATCTACAAGTTCCATCTGTTCCTCTGTGATTTGTTCTGCTAATTGCACTGGATTAGCAATAGTGGCAGAAGTACAAATGAATTGTGGATGAGAACCATAGTATGCGCATATACGTTTTAACCGTCTGATCACATTGGCAACATGGCTCCCAAATACACCTCGGTAGGTGTGTAGCTCATCAATTACCACATATTTCAAATGTTCAAAAAAAGCGACCCATTTCGTATGGTGAGGCAGGATCGCAGAATGCAGCATGTCCGGGTTTGTAATGACAATATTGCCGGCCTTGCGGACCATTTGCCGTATAGCAGCGGGCGTATCACCATCATAGGTCTCCGATTTAATGCTTATTCCCATATCATTAATCAATTCATGCAACTCACTCTTTTGATCCTGAGCAAGGGCTTTAGTAGGAAACATATATAGTGCCCTCGCTTGCGCATCATTAGCCAACGTTTGCAAAATTGGCAGATGGTAGCACATGCTTTTTCCTGAAGCGGTTGGAGTCACAGCCACAATATGCTTCCCATCCTGAATATGGCGAAAGGCTGTTGCTTGATGTGTATATAAAGATGAAATCCCTCGTCTACTCAACGCTTGAGCAATCCGTTCATCTATTTGCTCTGGAAATGGTACTACCTGTGGATCGCGAGGCGGAATCGTTGTCCAGGTAACGATGTTTTGTTTCATCCGCTCATCAGAACGAAACTCTTCTAAAAGTTCCGCCATGGTTTTCTTTCGTAGCATGTATTGATCACCCTCTTCTTTTCTATTTTACGTAGAGTGTCAAGGAACAAAAGCTCTCTGCCCTCCTGATATGTGCAGATTTCGCTGATTAGAAAAAGCTAAAAGCTAACAATCTTTCTCTTCAGACCGATCGCTAGCTTTCGATGAACAATATATGGAGACTCCTCATACTCGACGATGAGGTCTATTCTGTCACATTTTTACCCATACCCATTCCACTTAACACATCTGCTACGGTTTTGCTTGCCAATTCTTGCTCCATCGCCTGCTGGGCACTTAAAAAAACATCAGTCAGGGTGTGTTGAATCTGCCTTCCGATTGGACATGCTGGATTGGGCTCCTCATGAATGGCGAATAGCTCATCAGGGCTTTGTACTGCTTTGTAAACATCAAGAAGAGTTATTTCTTCCGGACTTTTGGTTAACGTAGCTCCTGGGGACCCGACCTTAGACTCTATCATTCCTGCTTTTTTTAACATGCTGCTAATACGGCGAATTACCACAGGATTTGTATTTACACTCCCAGCTATATAAGCTGATGTAGCCTGTCCACAGGGAGTGGATGCTACTATTGAAAGGATATGAATAGCTACTGCAAAACGACTATTTACCATCTGCGTTTCCCCCCTATTCCATGATTAGATAGTCGCTACCCCTACTTTATACCTTTTCCGCCACAAAAAAAACACCTAAAAGATATACCTCAAGGTACATGTAGAGGGCAGCATTCAAACAGACTCTGTTCCTTTATGAACATGATCGGTTTACTTTATCTTTTAGGTGTATTCTTTTACACAAATAGCATGACTACCTTGTATAAACATGCTGACAACAGTGCAGTAATCGGCATAGTGATTATCCAAGTAAACACGATCCGTCGTGCTACTCCCCACTTTACGTCTTTCACACGCTGTGCTGATCCTACCCCCATAATGGATGAAGAAATGACATGTGTTGTACTAACAGGCAAGTGCAGGAAAGTAAATCCAAAAATGATAAAGGCTGACGACAAATCTGCTGCCGCACCGCTAACCGGTTTCAATTTGGTAATTTTGCCTCCAACTGTTTTAATAATTCTCCATCCGCCTACCATGGTACCAAGTCCCATTGCTAATGCGACAGAGACACGAATCCAGGTTGGAATGTCTGTAGTTGTCTGGAAGCCTGCTGTGATCAAAGCCATCGTCATAATCCCCATGGTTTTTTGTGCATCATTGGTTCCATGGCTAAATGATTGCAAAGCAGCCGTCATGATTTGAAAAATGCGAAATCCCTTGTTCGTTTTAGCAAGATTAGAATTGCGAAATACTACCTTGAATAAGGACATAACTAAAAATCCAATAGCCAGTGCTGCAACAGGGGAGATGAGCAATGCTTCCAATATACGAATAAACCCTGAATAATTTAAGCTCCATAAACCTTCTGAAACGATAGCAGCACCAGCAATCGAACCAACTAGCGCATGGGAAGAACTACTAGGTATTCCATAGTACCAGGTAATTAGATTCCAAGCTATCGCACCAATAAGGGCGCATAAGAGGACGATCGAACCATTTTCAAGAGAAAAAGGATCGACAATATCTTTCGTAATGGTTTGAGCTACACCTGTAAACAATAAGGCACCAAAAAAATTCATCAATGCTGCCATCACAATTGCTACTTGGGGAGGCAATGCTCTTGTAGAAACGGAAGTGGCAATCGTATTGGCTGTATCGTGAAACCCATTAATAAAGTCAAAAGTTAAACCCAGGATGATGATGCAAACCAAAATAAAAAGTACACTATCCATCATGGAACCCCTTTTCTTTAGACATTTCTCATGATGATCGTTTCAAGTGCATTGGCTACATCCTCACAGCTATCTGCAACGCCTTCGAACATCTCATAAATCTCTTTATACTGCATTATGGCAATCGGGTCTTTTTGAGAAGCAAAAAGCTGACGAATACTTTTATCTAAGACGGCATCCGCTTTTGATTCTAGATCGTTAATTCTTACTACAAAAGGATGAATCTCGTTCATTTTCTTTTGGAACAACAGATCGGTCGCTCCTGCAATCTCCTTAGTAGCTGCAAGCAATAGAACCGTAAACTCCTTCATGTGCTCGTCCCACTTCTGGATATTATAAATCTCCAAGCGAGAGGAAAGCTCCTCAAAACCATCTAGTACGTCGTCTAGCTTCACAGCCAATGCCAAGATGTCTTCGCGCTCAATGGGTGTGATAAATGCCTTGTTTAACTCCATAATTACTTTATGTATGTGTGTATCTGCCTTATGCTCGTAGTCTTTCATGACACTAGAGAAGGTAACCAGATCTCCATCGTTCTTCTCAGGAAATTGGGCAAAATACTGAGCAGACTCCTCAATTATACTTACAATCTGGCTTAACGTACTAAAAAATTTATCGTCCTTTGGTCTAAAAATCATAAATGCTCCTCCTCTTTCTCCAAATCTCGTGCAAAACTATTCAGAAGGAGTCCCAGGTGATATCCCTCGGATGAATGTGTTTATAGTATGGTGCATTATTTCTTGCTCATTCAACGTAATTAACGAACGACACAAACTGAATCGCATAAAAAAGTAGCCCGTCGTGAGACAAATAAATAATTCTGCCGTAGCAACACAATCAATATCAGCTATCTTACCCTTTTCCTTCATTTTAGCAAAATAATCAGTCAACATTTGTTTAAACTGATTTGGCTGGATCGAGATTTTTTTCACAAGCTCAGCAAACACAGTTGGGTCACGAAAACTAATTGAAATAATATCCTGCATCTCAGTAAGTTGCCGCAAAAAATATTGGCCGATATGTAACAGGTCCACTTCCAGTTCCCATGTGAAGTAATCTCTTATGATGTCCATCTGAAAAGTGTGCCTTTGCACGATCATTTCCATAATTTTGTCTTTACTGCCAAAGTTCCTAAAAATCGTCACTTCATTGACTCCGGCTTTTTCGGCAATTGCTTTTGTAGTCGTAGCTCTGTAGCCCTGTTCCTTTAACAAGTCTATCGTAGCCTGCAGAATTTTATCATTTGTCGATTCTTTCCTCATCTCTTTTCACCCTAATTTTATGAATGCAAGCACTTACTTGCAAAGAAAAGTATAGTTCACAGATAGAACAGATGTCAATTTGTTAGAAAACTTAGCTGTGTCAGAAATGAAAAAGATAGAATCGGCTTTTATACAAACAGCTTTTTCCCCCTCAAAATAGTCTTCGCGGGCTCCGAACCTATTCCCTTTTTGTACCTGCTTACATACAGAAAAGTTTTTCAGAAATAAATCGTAATGATTTCGATTTATCTGGTATAGTTATGATTATGAGCAGAACTGGACATGTCAGTGAAATGTTTATGTACATATGAATTGTTGGATAGATGTTCCTCGGAAAAAATACCTGTACAGGAGGTTTTACATGCTCGCAAAATTTCGTACGATGACATTGGAATTAGGCTTTGTGCTCATCATCGGAGCCTTTTTATACCTATTTTTGTCAGGTGATCAGCTTACTACCTTTCTTCCTGCTCTACTCTATTCCCCACAGCTATTAGATGTAACAACGCTTTTCTTTAGCATTTTGCTAGAAGCTATTCCCTTTGTGTTGATTGGTGTGTTTTTTTCTGCATTATTACAAACCTTCGTTCGTGACGAAACCGTTCGAAACTGGACGCCTAAGCACCCATTAATAGCTATCCCTTTCGCTACCCTGCTAGGATTTATTTTTCCTGTCTGTGAATGTGCCATCGTACCAATCGTGCGCCGATTGATTCATAAAGGCATGCCTGTTTATGTGGGAATGATTTTCTTATTAGCAGGTCCAATCATTAATCCTGTTGTGATAGCAGCAACGTATACAGCATTTCCTACTGATCCGCAGATGGTATTTTACTACTATTAACTGGAAGCAGTTTTTGGCAAATACGACATGCTACCGACCAAGCCGAAGAAATATGCGAATGTGGTGGCTTACATGGACTACCAGCCTCTCGCTTGAGCAGTACATTTGTCTACGGGCTTTTTTTGCTGCCCGTTTTGATGGGGCTGTTTATGCCTGATAAGGTGCTAGATAGTGCAATAGCCAAGCAAAAAGGCATAAATCTTTTACAGGGAGATGCAAAAAAACTACTTTCAAAAGAATCGGAAAAGATCAGCTCAGATGCTACAAGCAACTCTGTAGATCTCAAATCACCTAGTTCTGAGGCAACTACTTCTACAAGCACAAGCCCTATTACCAATACCGAGCCAAACCCCGAGCCAAACACCAACGGGACTACTTCTCAGCGTTTCACTACTGCTCTTTCTACTCAAGAAGTTCGAAAGATGTTTGGAGGTTTTGGTGATTTCTATCAGGAGTTCGCTACATCATTGTATCAGGAGCCTGTCATGAAACTAACCGATCAAAACTTTTTAGATGGGTTAACTGTATTATCTGTTTTTACGCATGAATTCGATGGCCATCCGTTAGAGCTAATGGGGTTTGTCTATCGTCAGCCTAACATGCAGGAAAATGAATTTGTGGTGGCTCGTTTCTCTGTATCCTGCTGTACAGCAGACGCACAGGTATCCGGAGTTCTTGTACAATTGCCCACTGCCAAGGAATTTAAGACAGATAGCTGGGTGAAGGTGAAGGGAACATTAGCCTTGACAACATTTGAAGGTAATGAACTTCTCATTTTACAGGGTCAGCAAATCTCACAGGTACCAGCACCAAAAAACCCTTATGTCTACTATTCTGCTCTCCCTAACAGTTAGATTTATGAAATATTTTATTTTTTACAATTTTTAGGTTTCATTTACTTCTTTCTGTGTTAAAACCAATATATACCCTGTTTTTTCATTTACACTAAAGGAGGTCGTTTAGATGCATAAGGAATTAGAAACAGAGGTTGCCATTATCGGCGGCGGTGTGGGTGGATTTGCAGCAGCTTTAGGCGCCGCACGGCTTGGAAAAAAAGTAATACTAACAGAGGAAACAGATTGGATTGGCGGGCAATTTACTAGTCAGGCCGTACCACCAGATGAGCATCGTTGGATTGAGCAGTTTGGTTGCACCCAAACCTATCGCCAATTTCGTAATCAAGTACGCGACTACTACCGTTTGCACTTCCCGTTGACGACAGAAGCACGTTTAACATACAATCTTGATCCGGGTAATGGCAGTGTTAGTCGACTATGTGCTGACCCCCGCGTCTATTTGTCCGTTATGGAAGAAATGCTAGCACCTTATGTGCATAGTGGACTAGTTACGATTTTAACTCGTTTTAAACCGACTTCGGTTGAAACACATGGCGATACCATTTGCTCTGTTACGCTTTCCCAATGTGACAGCGGGATTACCCTTACGATAAAAGCTCCCTATTTCCTAGATGCTACAGAATGTGGCGATCTTTTACCTATGGCTAATGTCGAATATGTCACTGGGGCTGAGTCTCAATGCGAAACGGGTGAGCCTCATGCTATAGACGGGGATGCACGCCCCTTTGACATTCAGGCCTCGACATATGTGTTCGCGATGGACTATGTGGAAGGAGAAAACCACGTTATAGATAAACCAGCAGACTACGAGTTTTGGCGGAATTACAAGCCTGACTTTTGGCCAGCTCGTCAGCTAAGCTTTACGGCAGCAGACCCCAGAACATTACAGCCAATTGAATACTCCTTGTTCCCTGATACAGAAAAATTTTCTTTATATACGTATCGGAGAATCATTGATCAATTAAATTTTGTTCCCGGCACCTTTTCTACAGATATTACCCTAGTAAACTGGCCACAAAACGATTATTGGCTGGCCCCTATTTATGACCTTCCAGAAGAAGCGGTCTTGAAGCATTTAAATCAGGCAAAACAGTTAAGCTTGTCGTTATTGTACTGGATGCAAACAGAGGCACCTCGACCAGATGGTAAGGAAGGATATCCTGGATTACGATTACGTCCAGATGTGATGGGAACAATGGATGGATTAGCTAAGTACCCATACATTCGAGAATCTCGCCGGATTAAAGCAGCATTTACTGTTCTTGAGCAGCATGTGAGCGCAGAAATGAGAGGTGACGAGGGTGCCGAGCCTTTCCTTGATACAATTGGCATTGGCAGCTATCGCATTGACTTGCATCCAACCACGGAAGGTACAAATTATATAGATGTAGCCTCCTTGCCGTTTCAAATCCCATTGGGTGCGCTCATCCCTATTCGTGTAAATAATCTTTTGCCTGCTTGCAAAAATATTGGGACCACTCACATCACGAACGGTTGTTATCGACTGCATCCCGTTGAATGGAATATTGGAGAGTCAGCAGGGATGCTAGCCGCTTTTTGTGTTGAAAAAGGATATCAGCCTAGAGAAGTGTGGGAGGATACTGCCAAGCTTGCTGATTATCAACAATTGCTCACCAAGCAGGGAGTAGAGCTATACTGGCCTAAGCTCTCAGCTGTTTAAGCATTTTCGCGTTCAATCACCGTTCCAAAATTACATTCCATTTCGAAATAAAGCTCGGCTACTAGTCAGCACAAGCCCCTATTCACTTATCACTCAGGGAATTGTTTGCTACACTAGCCGAGTTTTTTAATAGATCGGTGCCCCCCTATCCTCGTAAATATGTTGAATGAGTAAGAAGCAGATGAAGCTCTTATTTTACCGGTAATTTCTGAGCAATCATTCAACTGCGTCCACAGGGCTCCAATTTGGATTTTCTCAGCAGCGAGAATGTTAGCGGAATACTCATGGAACCCTTCTTCAATCCAACGAAATAGGATTACAAACACTAAACAAATTACGCTCTTTTTAAACCAGCATATCTTCAAGTATAATTAGTGGGTAATACATATCCTCGTATGAAAGCTAGATAATGATACGATTTGAAAAACCACGTCTTACCTGTCAATCCTGCAACCGTAATATCATATACAGAGGTGAAATGAGCCCAATGAAAAAACGAATTGAAGAGCTTGAACGATTGTTATCGAGTAAGGTCGGTGAAGATGTACAGGAGGAATATAACAATTATCTCTCTTTACAGGGTGCTTCCGAAGAAAGCCTGCAGGAGATAGAAACGCTCTTTGATATCAAGCTCCCTGAAGATTTCAAAGAATTTTATCGTTATAAGAATGGTAGTGGTTACCACTTTCATATTCTATATCCTGAATATAGCGAAGGCTGTATTGAGCCCTTTTATCTATACTCTCTTGACGAAATAATAGAAACAAAAGAATATTTCTGCAAAGATGATGAACTCCTCAGTGAATATTATGATGAGCAAGAGATTTCCGAATTAGATGCTAGAATTAAACCTTATCTATTCAACAAGAAATGGTTCCCCTTCGCTCAATTAGCAGGTGGCAGTCTATATCTTATGCTGGATTATGATCCAGCCCCGGGCGGGAAAACAGGGCAGATTATCGCGTATGTTCATGACCCAGATTTTATTTATTACATTGCCTCGTCCTTTACTGAGCTATTATCAGAATCAAATACGAATTTACAGGATTGGGAAGAGATTGACTACTAAGATTGATTTGTTATATAAGGAACGATGGTCAAGTTTTATGCTCACTTGCAAAACAACACCTTGCTATAGGAGAATGTTATGAGTCGAAAATATGTTCATCATATTTGTATCCAAACGAATACGTATAAAGAGTCCCTGCGGTTTTATCAAGAAGCTTTAGGATTTGAGCTGATTCAGGAAACACCTCATTTTCACCAACGTGATTTTAATACCTGGTTAAGACTAGATTCCTTCTATATCGAGCTCCAAACTGGGAAAACGGGAGAATTACTCGATCCTTCCAACGCCAATACCCAAGGACTTGTACATCTGTGTTTATGGGTAGAAAATTTGGATGCAGAGCTTCAAAGAATGAAGCATCTAGGTTATCGCCTTAAAATGAAGGATGGACAGGAAATCTATACAGTTGAAAATGGGCGACTACTGAAATTACTCGCTCCTGAAGGGACAATTGTTGAGCTTAGAGACAATCAAGGGATCTAAAAAATAAACAAGAGGCTGTCCTTCCTATGTAGACAGTCCCTTGTTTATTTTCTGTATTAGCCTTTAAGGACTTAGCACAGCATTCTGTTTCAGGTAAATTACCTATCAACAATAGTAACCCTTTCACTAACAAGCTAATAAAACGTATAATATGAATTAATACATAAATTTACAGCCCTTTTGTAAAACAAGTACGGTAAGCCCTGAAAAAAACAATATAAGAAGACCGAATTGGAGGATTGATTTCAACATGGCTGAATTGATGATTCGAAAACTGGGTGATCCTGTGCTGCGCAAGGTATGTAAGCCGATTACCAGTATCACAGATCGCGAACAAAAATTAGTACAAAATTTAATCGATACACTATATGCTGATCCTGGTCGAGCAGGCTTGGCTGCGCCTCAAGTGGGCTATTTGAAACGAATAGCAGTCCTAGACTGTGGTGACGGATTAGTCGAATTAATTAATCCAGAAATTATTTCTCAATCGGGAGAAACATTTGAATATGAAGCTTGCCTCTCCCTGCCCGGAATGTACGGAGCTGTGAAGCGAGCTGAATCAATCGTAGTAAAAACATTAAATCGTCAGGGTGAAGAGCAAATCATCGAGGCTTCTGGACATAAAGCACGTTGTATTCAGCACGAAATGGATCACTTGGATGGAATATTGTACATTGATCATGTAAAAAATGGGCATCTTTTTCAAGAGAAAACAAAAAAACCATTGGACGTGTATCAAATGATTCAGCTTTCTAAGCAAAACGCTTTGTAATTGGGGATCATTTTGAATCGTTATGGTGCAAGTAAAGGAGTACATATGGGGAAAACCTTAGTCGTGATTGGTGTTGTCCTGATTGTAGTTGGCTTACTCTGGCAAGTTGGGGGGCGCTTTCTGAATCTAGGGCGGTTACCGGGTGACATCGTAGTAGAAAAGGAGAACTTTCGTTTTTATTTTCCTGTAGTTACATGCATTATCATTAGCGTTGTGCTATCACTAATCATGTATGTCATTCGTTTTTTTAAATAAATGATCGTAAATCTTCGGCAAGTTACCAATGAAGTTTGACATTGTGTAACTTGCCCTTTTTGTTATATGTTGTCTTTGTCAGATTAAAGCGCTATCTGTTGCCTTGTTGCTCTAATGCTTCTTGTAACTGATTTAATGACTGGGCTGATTCAGAAACTTTATAGGTTGAATTCCCTATCATCTCGACATCTTCAATGAATTGTGCCATTTTCGCAGTAGCTCGGTCAATCTCGATTATACTTGTTTGCATGGAAATTACGATTTGATTAAGTGCTGCTTCAGTTTGATCTGACTCTTTTTGTCCCTTGTTTACTAGGAGTTGAATGTGACGGATGGAGGAGACTACTTCTTGCATAAATTGACTCGATTGGGCAATAAGTGAAGATACATCTTGAACGGATTGTCTAGTTTGTTCGGAAAGTTTACGTACCTCTTGTGAGACGACAGAAAAGCCACGTCCATGCTCTCCAGCTCTCGCTGCTTCAATAGCTGAATTTAACGCAAGTAGATTTGTCTGTTCTGCAATTTGTTGTACAAGATTTACAATTTTTTGAATTTCATTCGACGAGTGATTAAGCTTTTCAATCAACTCTTCCATATCATTCATACCATTATTGATATCTCGAATACGCGCCTCCAATTCTTTCATTCGTTGCTGTCCTTCACTCGCTAATTGAAGGGTTTCTTTCGATTTGTCTGCACTATGCAAAACAGCTATATTCATATCTTGACCGCTAGAAATCAACTGTTCCACAGAAGAAGTGGTTTGCTGGCTTAATGAGGCAAGCATAAGGCTAATATCCGCCATTTTGGTTTGAATTTGCTCACGTCCTCGATACTCCTGCTCACGTCGCTTATTTTCTTTTTCATACGCTTCAATTACAACCTGCTGCTCAAAATTAAACATCTTTGAAATAACAATACTTGCTTCTAATAATTGCTTTTTATCTAAAATTTGCTCAAAAATAATTCGCAATACATGCTCTTGAACATTTTGAAACGCTGCAATATACCATTTTGGTTCCAAGCCAATACGTACATGTACCTCTGCTACTTTGAAACGTTTTTGTAAAAATACATCATTTATATGACCATCAAACATATCCATCAAATGTAATTCCAAACTTTTTGCGAGACGCTCTACTGTACTATGCTTGGTCAAAATTTGCTTAAGGTGAGGGACACTGAGAATTGTTTTATAAAAGGTTTTGGCAATATCATGGATATGCCTCGCAATCATTGGTTGCAATGCTTTAGCTATCTTTAAATCCTCTTGGCTTAGTCGAATCATATTCATCTGAGTTTCAATTTCAGAGTGCTTTATATTCATGCTGACTTGGCTACTTGCAATCTGTTCTTTAAACATTTTTGTTTGTGGAGATTCTTCTATCTTTGTGCGAAACAAACTCGAAAACAAAAAGCTTTTTCCCATATTATGTTATCACCTTTGTTAATATATTTTTGATAAATAAATCTAACAATCACAAGCCATCACAATTATACAAACCTTATACAACATTGTAAATCATTGACCAGTCCCTATTCGTTAAAAGCCTGTGAATTATTTTTGATAGAAAATATTTGTATGTTTTACAAATCTTAAAAACCCCTATTGCTACCTCCCGATACAACATCTTCTCCTCAATTACAAGCTGTACGGCTTCTGTTTTTATTTCCTCACTGTATCTGATATTTGTTCGCCCTGTTTTCCCCATAAATAATCCCCTCTGGTAGGCAACGTCTTTGTACATCTAACCGATGTCCTTTTTACATTGTCTACCGTGAGGGGATTTTACCAATATCAAGGTTTTTTCGTCTTTTTTTCGCTGATTTCACTTTGGGAAACGAGCTGGTTTGGAGTCAATTTTTTGAGTCAAACTCTCCTGCCCCTGAACGAACCTTTTGAAGAAAAGACCGTCATGACTTTATATTTTTTTTCATTTAATTGAAAACCCATTTTATATATGTTGTTCGATACACTTTCGTAAAATTTTGCTACTTCATCTTCAGTTATTGAAATCTCGAGATAATCAGTTAATCCTGAGAAGATAGAGGCTATTTTTTAGAACCAGGTTCATGCCATACAGCTGCGTGTCCGGTTTATCCTCCACTTTGGTTCCGAACGTCCGATTCACTTGCAGACCAGTGTCTACATGAATTGTTGATTTTTTCAATATTGAACACCCTCCTTCCATTTATGAAAGCGTTTTCTAATGCGATAATACTTTTACACATTCCCTACATAAATAAGAAAACTACGAAATGTTTCGTTTTTCTATGATCCATTCTAATTGATATATGATTGAAAATGCTGGTCAACCAGCCATCAGGCAGTTCATTTCTTCTATGTTAACGGAGTGTCCTTAAAACCGGGTGAAAATAGGGAGATTCTACACAGCGGCACCCATCCCCCGTTGCAAATAATTCGATGAACACAACCGTGTAGCAACCAGCCACTTCAGTGGACAAAATGGAGTATTTGCCAGTACCAAATAATTTTCGTTTGCCTTGTTTGTGACATTTTGTTTACATGTTGATCAAACTTTAGTGACATGTGCCCGCTATAGTGGGATAAGCATGACATCCCCCATATGCAAAAGATTGGAACACCTAAAGAAATAACCATTTTGAGGAGGAATGCTAATTGTCAGTCAGTAGCAAGATGCCGGACGAGTTCGGCAGTGAATATGAAACGGGAGCAACCATCGAGGATGTAGTGGCTTCCCAAAACAACGGACTGAAAAAAAATGCGGTTGCAGGCAAATCAAAGGGGCGTCTTGTAGCGCTTGATGCAGCACGTGGGTTGGCGGTCATAGGGATGTATTTGCAGCACTTCGGTCTGAACGAGAGGATTGCTTCGATTGTCTCTGGGAACACGACGCTACTATTTGTGCTCTGTGGCGGCATTTCCTACTCGATCATGGCGCAACGCATGAAGGATCGAGAAACGGAGACAACCGCGTTCCGGGCACGGATGCTCGCTCGTGCGGTGTTCGTCGATGTGATTGGGTATCTGCTCATCCTGCTGAATACCTCGTACGGGGTGATCTTGCCCGCCTATGCGGCAATGTTCGTGCTGGCGTTGGTGCTGATTCGTCGTTCGACGCGCGTGCTCGTTACGACAGCAGCCGCTTTAACCGTGGTGGCCCCACCGCTGATGATTCTTGGTACGAGCGTCCTATCGGGAGCATACCTCCTTTATGATATTGCGGGCGGCCCGATGTCTGCGCTCGCACTTGCCCCCGCTTTCGTCGCAGGTATGGCGATCGGGCGCCTCGAACTTACCAAGATACGTACTGCACTCTCGCTCGCGGTCGGCGGTATCATCATGCTCGTCGTCGGTAAGGTGCTAGACGCTTTCGTTCTTCCTGTGCTGAGACCTTCCTTCGAGGCGTGGCTCATTAGCGTTCAAGGCGCCGTCGGTGTCCAGCCGGACCCGAATGCAATTTGGCCGCTCAACATGGAACCACCTCTGTGGAACATGCTTCTCTGGACATCTCCGCACAGTGCGTCGACATTCCAGACGCTGATTGGGCTGGGGGTCGCATTCCTGGTGCTGGGACTGGTATGCCTCGTACCGAAAAAGACCTCTGTCGTGTTAATGCCTTTCGCGGCAGTCGGACGCGTGGCGTTAACAATGTATGCGGCTCAATTCATAGTGATATGGTATCTCAGACTCGCGGGTATCGAATTTGGTCTTGAGGGAATTCCGTTCAGTGACCTGCTCGTTGCGGCCGCAACGTTGGTGACGGGGTGGTTGATCGCGCGGCTCCCCACCGGTCCGCTCGAGTCATTGATGCGACATTTCGACCGGGTGTTCAGCGCCTCCCGAACAGCACCAGCATCCAGGTAGGCGGTCGTCCTCGACATTTGCCCTTCTTGCTTCATCCTTATAAGGACGAGCTCCGAGATATAGCATAGTTCGTTCGTTCGATAAGCAGTTGCCTGTTGTTAACCTTCACTGAGAAAAATACTTCGATGCATCGGAGAAGCTTAGACCCTGCTAGAACAGCTCACCCTTGGGTGGGCTGTTTTATGTGGGTTTTTACGGTGCTTAGCAGGCGCTTGAAACCAATTGGATATCTGCCGTTCGTTATTAAAACAAAAGAAAACCGTCGGACCTTTTCTCAATATCAACAGTTTACAAATTCAATTTTTTTATATATGGAGTACCGCCATCAAAACGCAGATTTACTGCATTAAGGACTTCTTGACACAAAAAGAGCCGGTTTTCCCCACATTCAGGCTGTAACCGACTATTCTAATTAAACTTTATACTCTCCAGCGAGAAAAGTGATTTACTCATTATAATTAATTAGCGCTAAACTCGTGCTATCCCACTCCCGCCTCTTCCGAATATATCGCTCTATTTCATGAAAGTTTGGCTTACTTGTAAACAAATTGTCAACATAAGAGACAGACACAAGTTTTTATTGTTTTGATATTTCTTTAATGTCCAAAAAAACAACCTTATTTCGGTTGAATAACGAAATAAGGTTGACAAGCTGTCTGGTTCCCGATATAACCAGGCAGGGTATTGTTCATTACAGATTTAAGGATTTTAAGATTGAGCTGTTTTTCCAAGATATACTATTGAAATGTGAGCACAAAAGGCAGTTCATCTGAGGTATCCGATTCTACCACCCCGCCCTGCACAGAAGAATAGTACTTCCTGCCATGAATGAGAAGGCTTTTATTATCTGGACTCCAGAATATTTTCGACGGTATGACGCCATGATACACAGGTTCTTCGTAGAGGACATTTTTACCTTGGAGCTTTCCGACAAAGATGGTGTCTTTATCGTACAACGAGTATGCGACATACTTCCTGTCTCGGGAGAACTCGAAGTTGCTTACTTTATCCAGCAGGACGGTAAGCTCGCTGGTTCTGCGGTCGTATTCATACAGCATTCCATCTGTTCCAAGGTACACGAACTGATCATTATTTAGCCAAGCGTTTTGTTCGCGACCCGTCTGATGGTCATACTGTACGGTAATATCACTTCCATTAATCATTCCCATGACTATCCTGTTGGAACGACCTGATTTAATCTCAAACAGGGTAAGCAGCACGCTGTGTCCATCATCAGAAATGTTAGCCCCTGTGAGCGTCCATCCCCGATCAATATCCTTTAGTTGATACGTTTTGTAGGATCCTGAATCGTTATCGTATACACCTACACTGGCTTTTCCCTTCATGGATGCATCTATGATAAGAAAACATACGTATCGACTGTTGTTAGACCACCTAACATCTTGCAGATACAAACTTTGTCCAGAATGGTAGATCACTACTTCCGTTTCCTTTCCGTCAGGTAACGAGATCATCTTTAGCGATTCACCAGATGCCGACATGGCCATTTTAGAGATTTTCTTGCCGTCTGGGGACAGTTCCAAAAAAGCTGTATTGGTATCGATTTTTTTCAGCAGCTCGAACTTTTCATAGGGAAAGGAAAGACGACCCAATTTCCACATCGCACCCTCAGTTGTGCTCGCTTTCCTGAACAAACCAATCACAGAGTCTGTAGCGGACCACCCCAGAATCTGATCCGTCTGAGCGAATGTATTGAAGAAACGGTATATCGCCTTCACCTGGAACGGGCGGCTATTCAGTTCATCGTTATGAGTCTCTTCCTTACTTGGTATAACAATCGTCTCAGATCTGGGCCCTAGCGTGCATCCGGAAAGAAAGATGGCAAGGAATAACAGCAGCGTCCCAGACGTTAACAAGGATCGACTATTCATCATGATAATATCTCCGCCTTCACGCAAGGAATTTCCACAAACACGCTGGTATAATAATTCTCGCTGACGATACTGATCGTCCCTCCGTGATCGTCGACGATGGATTTGACAATACTCAGTCCTAAACCGACACTCCCTTCTTCCGCGCTTTTCACATTTGCCGAATAAAAGGGTTGAAACAGCTGTGTTAGTTGCTCAGGTGCGATCGGGTTACCGGGATTTTTAAATTCAACACGTACATTCCCAGCAGAAAGCTCGCCCTTGACTGATATTTCCGCGTAAGTTGAGCTGTATTTGATGGCATTATCCAGAAGATTAATGAAAAGCTGGCGCAATTTGTCAGCCTGACCGTACACAAACAGATTTTCTTCAGTCCTCCAGACGATCTTCTTTTTATAGCGCTTCGCCCGAAACGACATCGAATCACAAACGTCATGCAGAATTATTCCTGTGTCCACCCTATCGAATTCATAATTGTTTGAGGTTCTGCGGGAGATCTCAAGCAGTTTCAACACCATTCTGTGCAGACGTCGGCTCTCTTCGATGATGTGATTGATCCCTTTTTCGAAAAAATCCCGGTCAGTTTCCCCTTTTTCCCGAATAATTTCGGCGTACCCCAGAATGGAAGTCAACGGTGTTTTGAGCTCGTGCGTGATATTGTCAAAAAATCGTTTTTCCTGTTGGTTGACTTCTTTAAGTAAGTCACGGTCTCTTTCGATGGTTGAAATTTGGGTGCTGATCCGTTCGATCATATCGTTAAAATTGACAGCCAGTCGACCAATCTCATCCTTGCGATGAAAATGAATACGCACATCGAGATTGCCGTTCTTCACCTCTGTGGAAGCATGGGTTAGTTTGACGAGTGGGATCGAGAGGTGCCTGGAGAGAATATAGGAGAACAGGAACGCCACTGCGAAGAGGGCAAGCGAGCTGTAAAAGATGATGTCCAATATCCGTCCACTTTGTTCATAAAGCAAACTAAAGTCTTTAGCAAATCGCAGAATTCCTACCTTGCTTCCGTCAATGACAACCGGATAAGAGAAAAAGACCTCCCCGTTGTTCTGGTCGTACGTGATATGATAGGCTGTTTTGCCGCCAATCGCCTGTTTAAGGTCCTCCTCTTGCTGTCCTGAGAATACCGACTTGTCCGAGGAATGCAACAAAACGCCTTCCAACGTGTAGACGCCGACGTTGCTTCCGGTGGCATGATTTAAGTCACTTACCAAATCCTGGGCCATTTGGCTGAAATAGAGTTTGTTATTTGAAAAATGATTGATAAGAAATGCTTGACGCACATACACATTGCTGTTGTTTTTCAGACCAACCAATTCCGAAGTTACAATCTTTTGATTGCTCGTCCAAATAATCTCTTTTACCATCTGATTGAGAATAAGGAAAGAGAAAAGAAAGATCAGAAAAAAACCGATGATAAATTTGGCTCGGATTGTCCCGATCATCGCTATTCGACCTGCTTCCCGAATTTGTACCCGATCCCGAACACGGTTATGATCAAATCGCCTGCATCCAATTTTTTACGGAGCCTTTGAATATGGGTATCAACCGTCCGGGTATCGCCGCCAAAATCGTATCCCCATACCAAGTCAAGCAATTCTGACCGAGTGAAAATTCTTCCCCGGCGGCCAAATAATGTCATGAGTAAGTCGAATTCCTTGGGAGTCAGGTCGACTAGTATGCCCTCTTTTTTAACCAGTCTTTCCTCCGCCACAATCTCAATATTTTTAAACCGGATCACATCGTCTCCAACCGTATCCCGTTCCCCAATATTGGCTTGATTCACCCGACGTAGAATCGTACGGATTCTAGCAACAACTTCACGCAGATCAAAAGGCTTCGTGATATAATCATCTGCTCCGAATTCAAGTCCGAGCACTTTATCGGTAATATCAGACTTCGCAGTTATCATTAAAATAGGAATATTGTAGTTTTCTGTCACTCTTTTACAAATATCCAGTCCACTTTGATCCGGTAGCATCCAGTCGAGCAAGAGAAGATCGGGGTTGAATTGTTCCATTTCCATCATTCCTGTAGCTCCACTTGCCGAAGTACGTGTACGAAAGCCTTCCAACGCAAGCCCATATGAAAGTAAATCGGCAATTGGTTGTTCATCTTCAATAATGAGAACTTTTGTTTTATTCATGGAGATCACCATTCCTTACTAGTCCAGCTAGGGGTAAAGTTTAAAAAGGTCCCTATGTTGAATCGATTCTAGCACATTATAATATAACATAACTTTTAAGCACACTCTTTCTCTCCTAATTCCTTAACTGTGGTAACCAGGGACATAGTAAATATTTGCCCAAATGAGATCCATTACTATAAATAATTCATGGGCACGTTCAAATAACTTACCGTCAGTATTATTACTAAGCCCTTCTAGAATACTTTTCACTCGCTTTCGAATTTTGTATCGCTAGTTGGAGCTAGTAACATTACTAGCTCTATTAACTTAATAATTATTATGTAAAGTTTAGAGGTGTCACTGACCTGTTTTACTATTTTCCAATAAGAGATAATCTATTTTTTAGGAACCAAATTTCTCCCCACCCAATCCTCACAGCCTTATCCTTCATTCCCATTTGATTGTAAAAAGCCTGCCCTTGTGTAAATAACTAATAATATCGTTTGCTATTTCTGGCTTCACTGTTGTTTCCTCCTTATCATATTTAGCTTAGCTAGACATACTTCTCAGTTAACCTAATAAACTTATCTGGATAACCAGGATCAGAGGCATATCACCTTTGTGGATTGAATGGCAAGCAGTCTAATAGTCACTACCTAGTCTTGTGGTTTCATTTCCTGTTCCCCCCGTTGCCTGGTTTTACATAGCTATAAACTCCAGCTGCCTTTTAAACTCTTTTTTATAATTGACAATTTACATACCTTCTGTAAAATAATCCCATCTATGTTCGAACAAGCAACAAATCCGTATTTGACACCCATTATCTCTACGATGTACGGACGAACAGCTCCTATCCGGCGTTTAACCGTGTGAATGATACCCATACCTCCGACACAGCTTCAAGACTACTAAATGATGCTAAACTTTTGCTTTGCATTACATCATCTAGTGGCGAAACGATTCGGGTTTGGGCGAAGTTAGTTGTTAACCGTTCTCATATTTAAATCATAACAGTTAGATTTTGATAATACACATCAATATTGTCAGGACAATCATCTGAAGGGAGGAATAACAGGCTGTGAAAGCAATACGATTTCAAGCAACCATTCCTCGTTATTTATCAAGTAAAACATTGGGACGTTTTTTCCCCTCCGTATTTTACGGTCCAATGTCATGCATTACCTATGATGATGTAAAGGAGCCATCCTTACCTAATCAAGAATGGGTAAAGGTGAGGGTCAAGTTTTGCGGTATATGTGGAAGTGATCTAAATCTCATTTTTCTTCACGACAGCCCTGCTACTTCTCCTTTTGCTTCATTTCCCTTTACGATCGGCCATGAAATAGTTGGTGTAATAGAGGAATTGGGACGAGAAGTAAAAAATCTGTCCGTAGGCGAACGAGTTGTGATTGATCCTATCCTGTCATGTGAGGCTAGGGGGTTTCATGAGCCATGCCCAGCTTGTCACAGGGGTGACTTTAGCCTGTGTGAGCGAATGACCATAGGCGATGTTTCACCTGGGCTACTTATCGGGGCCTGCCGGGATACGGGAGGTGGCTGGAGTCCCCATTTGGTTGCTCACCAGAGTCAGATCCTTAAGGTACCTCAGGAGGTAAGTGATCTTAATGCAGTGATGACCGATCCGTTCGCTACTGCCTTGCACGGCGTCATGCGAGACCAGCCTCGGGATAATGAAACAGTTCTGATTATCGGAGCAGGAGTGATTGGTATTTGTGTTGTCGCAGCTATCCGCTCACTTGGAAGTAAAGCTCGTGTGATCGTTTTAGTAAAACATCCGTTTCAAGCGGAAATGGCACGCCGTTATGGAGCCGATGAAGTGGTATTGCTATCATCCCAATCTGATTATAATCAGCAATTGGCGGATCTTTTGGGAGCAAGAGTATTGAAGCCAATCTTTGGGAGTCCGGTTATTCAAGGAGGAGCGGACATCGTCTACGAGTGTGTTGGAAAGGATCAAAGTATTAACGATTCACTGCGATTTGCCAAAAGTAAAGGGAAAGTAAACTTGTTGGGAGTGGCTAGTATTCCCCATAAAGTAGATTGGACCCCGATTTGGTTAAATGAACTTGATATAAAAGGAAGTTTTGCCTGCGGCACGGAGGAATACCAAGGAGAGCGACTTCGTACCTATGCCCTTGCGCTAAACTTGATGCGTTCCGGTAAAGTTGACTTGGCTTCTTTAGTAACCCACCGCTTTCCGTTAGATCAGTACCGTGAAGCCATTGAGACCGCTGCGGGTAAGGGAAGAACGGGTGCGATAAAAGTTATTTTCGAACCTTAAGCTTTCTTGAACGATCTAAAAATTGTGGTTTCTCATGAGAATGGTGAGAGTGAGGGATTGATATGAATTTTTCTTTTGTTGGACAGTTAAACAGCCCTAATGTAAAATGGTTTGCCGACGGGATAAAAAGGGAGCTCGTTGCCGAAAGATATCAATATTGCGAAGAATCAGTTGATAATATTCGGATTATTTTTAATTTTGTTGATCAGGATAATATGAAACCTTACCGCCGGAAAGCACAAGCTACTTTTTGCGTCGCAGTGGTAGAAACAAATAAAGTCCCTGAAGATATTATAAAGGAAGCTTACCCTATTTTAATCCGTACTTTGTCCAATCTGTTAATTTACATTATCCAATCGCAGGAAACACTCCAAGCCTATTTTATCACCCTTGAACGGGGATGTTACTCCATTCCTTACACATATACAAACGATGAACTGTTTTTTTCCAGAGTAAAGGAAAGGCTGATCCCTATCGCTTCCTCTCGATTGGTGATTAATAACGAATTTCACTGTGACTTGCCTGAAGAACTATGGAATGGTGATGAAAAAAGCGCACAACTTATGGAAGCAGGAAGCAATTTGGATGCGCTTAACCTTCTGCCAGCTCCTTTTCCAATGGAAGAACTGCTGAACCCCCAAGATTTCCGTCATGTCAAACGACTTTTTGGAATAGGCGGTTTAAGTTATGGGAATTTGAGTGTACGAAAAGAGGGACAACAATTTTGGATGAGTGCCAGCGGGGTAAACAAGGGAGATATGCAAGTGATCGGACGGGACATCCTGCTCGTCATGGGATACAATGAGGAACGAAATGCCATGCTTCTCAACATCCCTCCGCACATCAAACCTCGTCGGGTGTCTGTTGATGCCATCGAACATTGGATGATTTACACTCGACATCCTGAGGTACAAGCGATTATCCATATTCACGCCTGGATGGACAGGGTTCACTCCACGGAAATAAATTACCCTTGCGGTACTTGGGAATTGGCGAAGGCCGTATCAGATCTGGTCAGCCAAGCAGATGATCCATCGAGAGCCATTATTGGTTTGAAGAACCATGGTTTGACGATTACCGGAACAAGCCTAGACGATATTTTTGAGCGTATCGATGGACGCATCATTCGTCAGGTACCTATGACCTAACAGTTATCCACTCAAAGATATTAGTTACTGCTTCCTCATGGTGATGCTCATGCAATGGTCTATGTCCCCCATCTGAAAACATTACATACCCTTTATCGTCGTTGGGAATCGAATGAAAAAAATTCTCTAGTAACCTTTGATTAATCAAAGTGTCTTGTTGACCGTAGAGAATCAAGGTGGGGAGGTTATACTTTGCAACTTCTGACAAGGCACGGACTCCGCTTTGTAGCATTTCGGCAAACCATCGCGGGGTATATTGAATGGTAAACAAAGGATCATGTAAGCTTTCAGAGGAACTCCCTAGCAAAATCGACCTTGACCAACTCCACTTGAAAGGTTCGATCGGTAGACGAGGTGTTATCCATGATAGTAATTCAGCCATTTTTTTTAGCGGATAAGGTATGGAAAAACCCGTTCCCAATACGGGAGACGATAAAATCACGCCTTTTGCCTTTCCATAGTATTCTTGACCATAGCGAATCACGATCAGCCCACCCAAGCTATGACCTAATAAGAAAATAGGCAGGCCCGGGTATCGATCTTGCAGCAGGATAATCAATGCTTCCAAATCATCTAGGTATTCTTCAAAATGATTGATATGGCCGCGGTGTCCTTCAGATTTGCCAAACCCTCGTAGATCGGGAGTAATAAGCCCGATTTGATGACGCAAGGACTCCTCTCCTATATGGGAATAATAACCTGAATGTTCTCCAGAACCATGGAGTAAAACCATTAATGCCCGGGGTTCTGCCGGAATCCAGATGCGATAATAGATATGAACTCCCTGCGCTCCAATATAATAGCTGCTTATACAAGAATCTCTTTTCATTAGGACACCCTCCGAAGGAAGCTTTTACTTTATTCAGATTAACCACTTACCCATGCATTCAAACAATGTATGCTGCTGGAAGACATTTTTACTGTGGGTTATTCGGAGGGTCCCTCTGCTAAAAGAGGTCTACGGGACGAGGAGTTTCATAATAGATCTGTAACTCTCCAAAGGATCTATTTTTTGTTTAAAATTAACGATTCGTCTCTGTAACAAATCGACTTCTCGCGGAGAAAAAAGTAAGTTTTGAATCCATGCTTCCACTTCAATTAGGCTATCAACCTTTATCGCGAATCGATTTTGGATCAAAAAGTCACAATTTTTCTCCTCGTGTCCGGGAATCGGCTTGTACAAGAGCATAGGAATACCCTTTAACAATGCTTCAAAACAACTTACCCCACCCGGCTTCGTAATAATTAAATCAGAGGCATCCATCCATTCATCAATGATATCAACAAATTCCAAAATATGAATATGTGGATGATGGAAACATCTATTTTTCGATAATGATTGTTTTAGAGTTTGATTGTATCCGGTGCATATTACCACCTGTAAATCTTCTCTCCATTTTGTTAGCATATGGGCGACTCGCCCAATACCACCCAAACCCAATCCCCCGCCCATGAGCATAACGGTCGGAATGTTCTTCAATTGTAATTTTCGCCGTATTTCTTGCTTGTCATTCTTTATCCAAAACTTCGTCTTTGTCGGTATCCCGGTTATCATAATACGATTTTGTTGTACACCCAAATTAATTAATTCTTGTTGCACACCGTCACTTGAAACCAAGTAGAGATCTACCTCCGGCTGAGCATATACACCATGTGCGTGAAAATCGGTGATTACGGTACACAGATTCAATGGGCAACCCAACCTTTTTAATCTAGACACGGATGAACTGCTAAAAGGATGAGTGCAGATGACCAGGTTAGGCTTTTCATGTTCAAGGAGAGCTTCAATTTTGCGGTGAAACAGTTGATAAATGATGAATTGGTATCCTTTGGAAAGAGGTTGGTCTTGTTTCTTTTGATATGTTTTTCCCCATAGATACGGGTATGTAGTGATTAGCTTCACGTATAAACGAAACATAAGAGTAGTAGTAAGAGGGTTAAGCTCCTGGCCTAATTCTACAATTTTCGTATGGACGGAAGGGGCGAAAAGAGAAATTCCTTCCTTCAATGCCTCAGCTACTTTTGTATGACCAGCACCAAATGCTTCCGAGAGGATCAGAACCTTCTTAGTAATCATTTATTCACTCGTTACACTGTGATTTTTATCAAAAGGTCACACAATGTAAAGCCCTTCTTTTTTTATGGTGAGTTGTATAGGGGTTTCACCAACAATCTCACCATCTCCATGAGTAATCATCGGCGAAGTTGACATGATTGTAAGTTGTTTCCCAGTCAAAGTGGTGATGGCCCGATTAAATATATGCGTTCCACGGAATACTCGAGGTAATAGTTTTACCAGCTTCCACCGCGAAATACCGTGAACAATACAAACATCAAAGACACCGTCGTCACACTTAGCATTAGGGCAAATCATCATTCCCCCACCATAGAATGGGATATTAGCAACTGCGATCAACCATACGTCTGAAAAGGTTTGTTCTCTGTCGTCAATTACGATGCTTACTTCCGTCGCTCGATAGAGGAATAAAACCTTAAAAAAACTAACGACGTAACAGAATTTCCCCAATCCTAAATGGTTTAGCCATTTTTTGTATTTTGCCTGATTGGTCACTTTTGCGACTTGACCGTCGAATCCCATTCCTGCGGCATTTATAAAAACCTCATCGTTTATAGAAACGATGTCAATTTTTCGTTTTTTCCCGTACAATGCTTTTTCAAGCGCTTTATTACTTTGCTTTGGAACTTGTAATCCTCTGGCAAAATCATTACCCGATCCAGCGGGTATAGACCCCAGAGGTATCTCTGATCCTACTAATCCGTTTGCCACCTCATGAACAGTGCCGTCTCCACCTATTGCTATCACTACGTTTGTGCCATTTTGCTTACTGATGGACTTTGCGATTTCGATAGCATGTCTCGGCCTTTCCGTAAACGCCACCTGATATTTAATGTTCTTTTCTAAAAGCAAACGCTCTACATATTTCCAGACCTTATGTCCCTTTCCATTGCCTGAAGCCCTATTTACAATAAACCAAATCATTCCAATCCCTCATTAGGAATATTTTTACATATTATTGTTCCCAATCATATAGTTTTTATACGATTATTGTTGGAAACCAAGGGGAAAATCGGTAACGGAGGAGTAATTGCAGATCGTCAACAAGTTAGGATTTGCCGGTAAAAACATCCATCAAGTTTAGATTTCAGGTAAAGGCTCAAGAACTAAATCGCACTAGAGATACGGCATTAATCGCTTTGATGCCCCCTATTTTTCAAAAGAAGCACTTAGATGGTTAGAAAAATATTTGGAAATTCGCGAGAGCTGTTATAAACCCAAGCACTTTTCCTTGCAATCTCAACTTGAGATAGTAATGGATCTAGAATGCATTGGAAAACATCCCAAGATATTAGGAAAAAATATGGTAAGGCTTATGGTAAACCTGAATGAACTCCACATGGGTTACGGCATAGTTTTGCTTCCACCCTGACTCTACTCTTCCCTCACTTCAAACTTAACTTGGGCATAGTGTAATACCTACGACTTAAACATATACCCACACATCAGAAGAGCAACAAAAAGCTGCGGTTGATCGTGTAATAAAATAGAATTAAGAAGGAGCTAGTAAGATTACTAACTCCTTCTTTTAATAATCATTATGTAAAGTAGTGTTTGACTCGCTCCCTGGTAAAGTAGGCCTTAATTTCCCTGTAATGTACCATCAATATGTTCTACAATATGGTCCCGGTTGTCATTCGATGCTTATTAGTCTTCCACTGTGAACCAAACTTGTGGATTCTCTGAGCGATGTTACTGTACTTAATATTCAAGAAGAACACTTACTGGTCTGTGATCACTTGGTCGATTTTCGCGAAAAGTACCATTGTTTACGGTATGATGATTATACTCAACATGGTGTATAGTTCCGGAATCGGGAACTCTTCTAAGACCACTAGTAGCTGTGAGACTGGGGGAAAGTAGAATATGATCTAAGAAGAGATGCTTGTTTTTTTCTCCCGTAACAAAATCATCAAATATGGCGGTATACCGATCTTGAGGATTTACATCATGCTGGGCGTGGTAAAAAATCAACTCTGGTTCAAAAGCAGATCCTACTAAAACATCAATCGTATTATGAGCTAGATAATTCTCAAAGTAATCCATACCTGGTCCATCATTCAAGTCGCCAAGAATGATAATCTTTGCCTTCCTATTGTCTTTTAAGATAGTGTCAACGTATTGCCTCACTCGCATAGCTTCAGTAGAGTTCCGTCTACGGTTTCTAAGAGCCTCGTGAACATAGTTTTGCCGAGTCGCACAATTCTCCCACAATTCTCTGCCTTTGTTGACAAAACTTGATTTTGTATGGAGCACGATAAGTTGTAAGGAATCGTCTTCTATTTGAATGTTTATAACGAGCGGTAAGCGAGTAAACTTGTATGTTTCTAGAAATTCATGACCATTAACATCTGCCAACCATCCGTCAGTTAAACTTGTAATGTCGGCGGAGGGTGCCACTCTCAAAGAATTGACAGCATTGGGTTTATAAAGTATGGCTGGTCTTTGTTCATTTCCTGAATCGCTGAGAATAAACTTGTATATCGGCACTCCATTATTAGAGAGGTATTGTTGTATGAAGAGCTCCAACTCTGCAGGGCGACTAGGTCCTTCCTGTATAGCCAAAATATCTGGATCGATCTCACGAATAGTATCTGCTGCACGCCTTGCCGTTTCATCAGTGTTGGAGGTATGATCTTCCCGTCTGAATGTAGGTCTAAAGGCAACAGGCTCTGAATCCTTTGTGAACCAATCATTCATCCATTCAATGTTAAAACTGGCTAATCTAATTGTAGGCATTTATGTGTATCTCCTTTTTTAAATTAGATGGGGCAAGTTAGCATAGTTTGTATCTCTAACCTTTTATGATTACACATTAGGATAAATGGTTTTTTTGCTTAAATGGTCTTATACAAGTAACTGCTTAAAACAAGTTATTGACATAAAATATTATGCCGATTATTTGTTTTTTTATTTTGTTTTTTGATCTACTCTTTCTTAATTCTTATTGTTGATTTTTTACAATTTTTCTTCAATTCCGATTATCCTTATCGATGCAAGCTATGTCTTTTCAAACTTGCAATCTAACAAGGGGTAAAAATCAATAGTTGCAACATCCGGCTATTTCGTCTACAAAATTAAAAAGAAAAATGACAACACAAAAATAGCCCTGTTCACCTTATACAAAGTGAGGACTATTTTGTGTGATAGCACAACCCAACGTTTCAACAGTTACTGATTCCCAGGGGCATGCGGTTTCTGTAATTGTGCAACGTTATTCTGTTAACTACCTTAATAAAGATATCCATTTTTAAAATTGAATAAACCATTATTTAGTTATTATTTTTGTTTGTATTTATGCCTTCACAATGAGAACGCATCAAATAAGCGTGATAAACTGTTCCCTGATGGGCATCTACTAACATGATCATGGTTTACATGTGAACGTTAAACAGGCAATAGTGATCTTACTATATCCCATTCACTTCCTCCTTGTTTCGTCGGAGCGAATACCTGTGAGAAAACCCACGTATTCCATATACAACGTTCGCCGCTGTACATGCAACGACATGACGGCTTGTTCGTAATGAATGAGTAAGTTTTGACATGCTCTGAAGCTGCTCAATCGTAACGTCTTTTTTTGTTAAAGCTTCGTCAAACTCTTTTTGCGCGGCCTGCTTTGCTTTAAACAACATCATCTGGATGCGGCTGTAAACGTTTATCGCTCCATCTCCTGTTGTTTCGATCGGGAGGAAGATCGCATCGGGATATTTTTCAGTGATCAAAGATTGAACACCATCGGATACACCAGAAGATGGCATACAGCCGAATGGTTTGACAGAGAGGGTCATGTTTACTTTCCTTTTGACCACGTTTAGGATAAGTTTGCCTACTTCCATATGACCTTCTCCCCCACGTACATGGTTATTATAGTGCTGGTGGGATACCTCAGCAATCTCGTCCATGTCGGGTAGATGATAGTCATGGAGACCGATTGTCTTGGCATAGGTCTGGAAAATGATTCGAATCGCACGATCAGCTACGAATAACATGCGTAAACGTGAGTCAGGTTTTTTTCCTTGTAAGCCGTAGCGTCCTGAATCCACTCCACGAAGCTTCATCCGCTTTAGGGTTTCATAGCGTCCTTCCCAAATCAGGAAAAGAATCCACGCAGTAATCGATTGGACTTCCACTTCAGCGCCCTCCTGTTCAAGAAAGCGCTGTAGTTGATAGTTACCGTCACCCTCGGTTGTCATTGCCCAAAACTCACCGATAATGCTCACTTTCGGCTTGACTCGTGTTCGGTCTACCTTAATCGCTTGAAGTTCCCTACGACATCTGATCAACGCTGGAATCACCCACTTGCGTTGTTGCAATGCATGGTACAAATACTGCTTGCAGCGAACAAGAGCGGCATCGGTAGAACCTGATTCTACTTCGTAGGGACGAATCCGATAAGCGATGGCATTTAAAATATCTCCTAGCAGAACCGCTTTAAGAAAACCAACAAAGAACGAGGTATCTAATTTGAGAGCCGATTCACCCCCTGTTGCTTGTTTCAAACCACTTTGTTGCTGAAACAACAGGACTCGAAATCCGTCAAACCCGGCATCGCGCAATGCTTTACGATATTCTGTGACGTACGTGCCAAAGCGGCATGGACCACAGGAACCGCTGGTGATAAAAAGGTAGTTGGCGACGATTTCTTCCTTGGATTTACCTTCTACATCCCGTAAATGATGTAGATATTTGATTAGGTTACCCACGGTAAAGTACGTCGGGTTACATTGACCACGGTTTCCGAACTCTTTGCCAAAACGTAGAGACTCGGTATCCGGACAATCCATGTGCTTCACTGAATAGCCTAATCCTTTTAATACCCCCTCTACCAGATAATCGTGCGCCATGGTGAGTCCACCAAAGAGAATGGTTGTCGTTTTTTTATCTTTCATTAAAAACTGACGGGGAACCGGATCAAACCACTGAGTTCTCTTTGCCTGCTCTAAACCTAATGCAAGTTCCTGTTCTATCTGAAAGCGAAGCAATTCATTCTCATAGGATGAGGGCTCCGTTTTTTGGATGTTTGGAAACTCTTTGATTGTTGACATGGTGTTATGCTCCTTTCTTTTGGAATTTTTAGCTGCCCTTCTGAGAAAGCTTGTCTGCTCGTAGAAGGGAGGCTATTTGTTCTTTCGCTTGCAGACCTGAAAGCTTTAATCGTGCTTGATCAATACGCTGTTGCAGTTCTGCTTTTTTCTGGGCTAAGTCATGTAAGCGTTCTTCATGAAGTCCCAAGCTATGGGCATAGGTTTTCACACGAATTTTAATTGAACCACTTGGCTTGTTAGCATCAATATCATGCAAGGCTGAGTAAGGTGTCCCTGCCGTCCCTATAATCGAGTCTATAAGCCCGTAGGTGGGAGCATCATGTCCGCATTTAAAGCTAGATAAGTCAAGTACGGCCACATTGGGGTGACGAGCGGCGAATTTAGCTGCCCATACCTTTTGCACAGAATTGGAACTAAAGTTTTCCGGCCAGACATCACTCACCTCTAATGCGTAGTCCACACGCCCACTTTCCAGATCGTCTTGGAAAAAGCGATGCAACCACTCCTCATCTTTAGGGATAGAGCGCATAGAGAGAATTGGATAGCCCAATACTTGAAATTCTTCTAATACACCGTGATTCATACCAGGATCAGAATGATAGGGGCGACCGATCATCAGTATCGCGAGCCGATTTTCCTGTTCCACCTGTTCTAAGATCTTTTTCCCCCGCTCCTGCATTTCGGCATCAAATAGGTTCATCGCTGTCCAACCCTGCTGGACAGCAAAATCGCTTTCGTCCTCTGTAATTTCAAGATAGTCCTTACATGCTTCATACAACTGTTTCCTCATCAAATTCACTTCGGTGAAGGTAACGGCCGGATCGAGATAGGTGACTCCTCGCGTCTCAAAAAAGTTAATTTCTTTTGTAAAGGCAGCCTTTATCACGTTTGGTGCCCCTGCTACGATTGGACAACTAGTTGAATCCATTACATTTTGCATATGGGTCGGGACATGGGTGATGCATGGGAAAAAGATGTAGTCGAGCGACTTTTTCTCATGATGTTTAAACAACAAATTATGAATATGAGCCTGGGTCACCTTAGACGGATAACAAGGGTCTATTGAGCCGTACTTTCCACCTTCTTGCCACATTTCTTCACTGGTAAAATCGCTGAAAACAATGTTGTTTTTATCTATGCCAAGTGTCTCGAAATAAGTTCGCCAGAATGGGGCTGTCGACCAAATATTAAGTACGCGTGGAATTCCGATACGAATCTTTTTTCTTCGTTCGATTGAATTGATTGGAGAGCGTTGAAATGGCCGTTTATAAGTATCCTTCCGTCTTCCGCCTAGTCCTAACCAACTGCGTTTCAATTGCACATCTTCTATAAGGGTATCCGTCTCGGGAAGCGCCTCTGCGTCGTAGAAGTGTTGGTACATACGGACGGCTTCATATTCCACCAAATTGGGATAGTGCTTTTTTAGCTCTTGTCGTTTCTTGGTCAGTTGAATCACGGCATCCTTATCTTCCACCGTCCCCTTTTCGCAACTAAAACCCGAGATATACCGAGCTGTTTGTCCATCTGGTGTTTGAGAATCAATAAAGGTGCGGCTGCAATGGTTAGGACAGAATGTACAACGAGTAGATTCATCATTACGGCTCGTATAGGACAGGTTAATAGCTGAGTCGATTCCCAAAAATGTAGAGTAGCCCCGGCGTTTAACAACTCGTAGCGTTTCCATCGCGACACCGATCGCTCCTGCTTCTCCCGGATGAGGATGAACATATACCTCTGCATTAGGAACGCGCTGTTTAATGTAATCGACTTGAGCTTTTACGGCTGCAAGATTATATTGCGTTCCGCCTTGAAGAACGAACTTGCTCCCTAATTCAGACATACGTGGTATTTGCACGACATATTGCCAAACGTTTTTCGGCAAGACCATAGCGAGACCGGCCAATAGTTCTTCCTTCGAATAGCCTTCCTTCTGAAAATTAACACGGTCGGCATCGAGGAATACGGCACAACCATATGAAAAGGTTGGGGAAAGGTCTGCTTGAAAAGCTGTCTCTGCATACTCTTGAATGGGAATGCCGAACTGGTCTGCCATTGCTTGGAGTAACATTCCATTCCCTGCAGAGCATTGGTTAGACAGCCTAAAATTACGAATGTCTCCATTTTTCATAAAGAGAACCTTGATATCTTGTCCGCCGATATCGCAGATGACATCGATATCGCCAAATTGGTTAACAGCACTCATCATATGAGCAACGGTCTCTACAATATTGACATCCGTTTTTAGTGTTTTTTCCAGTACATCGGCTGCATAACCTGTGGTCCCAAAACCGATGATTTCTAGTTCAGCTTCCTGCTCACTTACTCTGTCACGGAGTCGCTTTAACATTTCTTTTGTATCTTCGAGAGGATTGCCTTTTGACAGCTGATACTCTTTGAGCAGGATGTTTCCATTCTCATCGACGAGGACGGCTTTGGATGAAGTAGAACCGCCATCAAGACCGATCACGGCTCGTACCTTTTGCCCCGGTGTAAAAGTCATAGGTGTAAATTTGGGTATACTGTACGCCCTTCGGAATTCTTCTTGCTCTGTTTTTGTACGAATGAGCGGGGGACCTGCTTTCTCACCTAGTTTTGACTTCCGACCGTGTGCAATAAATTCCTTCAGTCCTTCTACCCCCGTGAAGTTGCCGACATCAGAAGGCTCATACATCCCGTACATCACTGCACCGTAAGCCGCGTAGTATTGGGAGTTGTCAGGAACAAAGATCAGTTCTTTTATGGGTATGTCTTGAGGATAGTCGTATCCGCGGGCTTGCCAGGTCTGAGGGATGCGTTTTCGCCAACATTCTTGGAGGAATGGCAAGTATGTATTGGGACCACCCAGCAAAAGGACACGGTGCCGTAGAGTATTTCCCCGAGTTAGAACAGAAAGATTCTGCATGACGATAGCATCAGCGAGCGAACACATGATTTCCGCGGAGGGAATGCCGCTTTTCACTAGGTTCACAATATCCGTTTCTGCAAACACACCACATTTAGCCGCCACATGGTGCAGCTTGGAATCGTCAAAGTGAAGTTTGCACACTTCTTCCATCGGCATACCCGCTTTTATCATACATTTATCAATCGTGGCACCGGTGCCAGATGCACACTTATCATTCATCGAAGTAAGAGCTTGCTTATTACCTGTCTCTTCGTTCTCCTTAAAAATAATGATTTTAGCGTCCTGTCCCCCTAGTTCGATAACACTTCCTACATCGGGATGAAGTTGTTCTACAGCCATAGTAACAGCGTTCACCTCTTGAACAAACTTCGCTCCAATGTGTTCAGCAATCGGACCACTGCCTGAGCCTGTTATAAATGCACGAATGTTTTTTTGGGAGATGTGAGAAAACTGATTGCCAATGGTAACCAATAACTCTAAGACCTTTTCTGCTTGCTTCGTATGGTGCCGTTGATAATCTGACCATAGAATTTCTTTATTTTTCGGATTGACTACGATGGCTTTGACAGTGGTTGAACCGACATCAATACCTAGAATGAAAGAGTCTAGCGATTGGTCTGCGCTTTCCATATCATCATTCCTTCTCCATATTCTACAAAGACATTATTAGGAAAAAAGAAATAAAATATACACATTTTGAAAGAAAGCAGTGTTACCGAATATATCCTGAAATGGTCTAAAACTGTAACTATTTAGAGAAAAACATGTTGGCAAGAAAGGAGATCCATGCTCAGACTCACGGCGTATATCCTCTGGAAAACGCTGCAGAAGCTCTTGCTCTCAAATATAAAACAAGCCTCCTGCTCACTTGTGATTAGTGATAAACAGGGGGCTTGTTTAAAGTTGAAAAGCTCGTCATGATTTCCCAACAGCAGCGAGTAATGCACCTAGATAGGCTTCCTCCATAGGCCATATACCCAAACGATTATTCATCATATGAATATAATGAAATACAAAATGAGAAGCTGGTAAACGTATTTGCTTCGAGCCTCGAATCTGTTCAAACACATCCTTCAGGTGAAATCGATAATCATCCATCATTTCAGCTATAGATTCGTTTTGTTTGTAGTTTTGTAGGCTCCTTTGCAAGGATTCTATTCTTTTTGAAGCAGCGTTTTGGAAACTTTCTTTATAATGAACTCCCTCAGGATAATCGGCACCGCTCCAGAAATGTAGGATACGATTCCATAGCTCTTTTTGTTCCGAGGCAGATAATTTTGCTTGTTTGGCTGTCTCACCCATAATTAACAACGCTAAATGAAATCGGTCAATAACCTCATTGCTTTCTGCTTCAAGTCCTGCTAAAGCCAGTCTGCTTGAAGACTCGAAGCATATCTCTGAGAGCGATACCCCTAGCGTACCACCGTATTTTTCATATTCTGGCTCGTACTCTTCTCGTCTTACAGCACTCTCCCTCTCTGATTCATTCTTATTATTCCCCATAGGGAGTAAACGACGAATCTGGGGTGCAGAACCCGACAAGATCGTATCCATGAGTGTGTGGATTCGTCTTTCTAATTTTTCTGCATACATATCTTCCACGGCATCATCTACTTGAAAACGAAGTCTTACATGGTACCCCTCGAAATCAACATAACGAATAAAAAACCATCGATGGACACTTTGACAAGCGGTAAGCTCACGAAAAGTATCACCGACAATCTTTATTACGACCTCATCTAAATAAGCCTCTTTTCCGGGATACACACTGTAATAAATCCATTTCTTGCTCATGAGAACCTCCTTCTTTCTCATATTTGAGAAAAATCACACTTTATCAGGGACACAAACTCACTTGCACAAATTTCTCCTCTTTCATTTTCGAGCCAATGCTCTGTGATACTTGGTAGTGCCTCCGTCAATGTAACACTTAGCACAGTCTCATCGATCACGGTCTGCAATGCCGTTTGAATAGAATGGTAGCTCTGAAAATGTAACCACATCGGCTTTCGTTTTTTCGCTATCATAGAAAGCTCACTTTGCTCCCTCGCTATATATACCTCATCGGGAAAACTGTTCTCGCGTTGCCATTTTTGTAACCGAAAGAAATAGGAAAAGTCCGTCTCCCCTTTCTCTTGTAGGGGAACCAGATGAATAGGAATTCGCCAAAACGCGCGCTTCTGTACGATCCGATCTTCTTGGATTCGTGGATAATATTCCAAATCGTCTGGAGGATGAAGATTTGTCCCTACTCCCAAATGAAAAGCACTTAACCAAGGAGAAAACATTGTCAAAAAATAGCGGAGAGGTCCGCTTATAAAGTGTTGTGGAACCGCCCCTAAATAGTGCGGGTATACTGATTGCCCGTACTTGTTGAAAAACATAAACACCCCATTTTCACTCAGGGATAAGTGTATATCTGTCACTTCTATATCAGGGGCCTCTTCTGTAGTCGGGCTTTCAGTCCCCCATCGGAGGGCACTCTTAAGTAGTCCCCATTGCTTCTGTAGATTGCTGAAATCAGACACTACAGGAAAATACAGCACCTCCCCGTCTGACGGATACATGTCTTGCACCCACTCCTTCAAGCTTGTTGCTAAATCTCCATTAGCCTCGTCAAACAAGGGTAAAAACCTTGATAAAAGTCCACCTTCCCCGCTGTTCAGCTGATTCAATACAATCTGATAATCTCCACTTTGTATCCCTGTTATCCCGTTAGATGACGCGATCTGGAAAAATGCACAAGCACTTGGGGGAGCCGATGCAAGACGAGTATGAGAGATGCGCTTCCCTGCTAAAGCATCTTCGGCTGTCTTCTTATCTTTTTGGATCGCCTCTTTTAGTAACCGCCCATAATCCTTTCGCTGATAAAAACTATATAAGAACTCATAAATATCATCACATATTCCTTTTTTTCCGTGGCGTTCGATAAAATGATCGACTAACAGATCGTACACATGTGTTCTAAAATAGTAGGGACTTAACTGTTCTCCTAATCGGATCAAATCCTGCTTGACCAATTCTCCCACAGGAGGAATCGGCGTATGATATCTAACGTCTTCATAGATCAAATTGCTCTTTTGCAAAGAAATCGGGTTCTTTTTTTGTACCTGTAGAAATGCACGACGAGCTAGTCTGGAAATGAGCGTGGTGAGACGCAGCCTTTTATCCGCCTCGCTTTTGGCCATTTGATTCGCACAAGTATCAATCAATTGGAGTAATCTACGCAATCTGCGAGATTTCTTGCTGTCAATCAACTTCAATCTTTCGATCACACCCATTACTGGCGATAGGCTGTTACGTGAAAACGGCAAAACAGGTTGAAACAATCCCTCATTAATTAAATCAAGAAAATTCATACAATAAGGCAGTCTCTTTTCTATTTCCTGATAAGTGCCCCCTGTCAGGCACTTAATAGTATCTCGTTGTTCCTCAGGTATTTCCTTTGTGACAATCTGTTCATTACGCCATGCAAACCCATTATACATTGTATATGACATTTTTATCCACGTTATCTGTGTCCCGTCCCATTTAATAGAGGGGTTCTTTTCATAGGAAAATAATCCTAATAATTCCTCGTTCTTTGCCATCTCGAAAACCAACTCAGATACCACTGCCAAAGAGAGATGGCAGATGGAGGCGCCAAAAATTTGTGTTGGGGGCAAGGAAGTATCTTTTTGGAACGATGTAAGTCCTACATTTGCAAATGTACTGAAAGGGCTTACTTTACTCGCGATCCGCCCCACATAAGAGACACTTGACCGTGCATATTGATTAGTAGGAAGCCACTGCTTGATCCGATCAATACGGTAGGAGCGAACATATTCTGGACTGGCCAAGACCAGACCCTTTTGCCACTCTGGATGACTCATCATGTTAGCTAATCGCTCACTTATCTGGAGAACTTCCTTTGCAAAGATCTCATTGGCCAGTAGCAGAGCGTTGTCACGGGAACGGACCGATTGAATCCATTCGCGCAGCATTTGGGCTGTCTCAGCAGATAATTTGTTTATTATGGCTTGGAGATCGAGGTCACTAAGTTTCGGATAGCGCTTGTTGTAAATACTTCTTTTCAGTTGTAAAAGATTACGTAACGTCCCCTGTTCCTCATTCGCTAAAGAAGGCACAAGCTGATATAAAGCTTGCTCGATGTGCTCGCCAGATGATCGAAGGAATTCTTCTTCTTGGAAAACCTGAGCAAGAGCTGAAATACTATTGACTAGCATTAGATTTTGCAGATGGTTTGTAGTACCTCCTGCTACACGTACCATTAAATAAGGAGCAATTGTAGTAGCTTGTTCGTTAGACATCTATATCACCTCAAAATAAGGTATACGCCACAAATCCGATCACGACGAATAACAGACACATGTACAGAAACGAAAGCATCGTATAAATCATATAGATCATACTTCGTGGGCTCCTCACATTTTGCAAATAGCTCGGTAAAGGACGCCTCAGCATGCGGTAAAAAACATACAAAAACGCCCTTCTGCGTAATACCATCTCTCCGGTGGCTGCTTCAAGCGCGTGATAACCATCTGTAGGCAGTAGTAGGTTCAGGTTGCCTATCATCAGCATGATGCCGAGAAAAGAAATAAGAGAAGCGGTTTCTCCCCATCGTGTCTCTCCCAGTACAAGAGCAATCGCCGCCCACACTCCAGCGGCACTCAAATCAAAAAAAGGGCCGGCCAATGAAATGTACATCCGATGAAACTTGTTCTGTAAGCGATAGGTATCTGTCCGATCAACATAGGCTATAGGAATGAAATAGTACAATAACCCGATGCCGGCTTCTCGAATACGAACACCAAAATATTGACTAACCACCGCGTGGGCTAATTCATGGAAAATCAAGTGAATGAGTATAACTGGCACAACAAAGCCCCAGACTACTTGCGCCAGATTCGGAAAAAATCCAAAGATATTCCCTGACCAAAGAAACAGAAAGACAGCCCCCATACTTATTCCAGTAAGGAGTATGCGCGCAGCAGGCTTTGGAATAAAACTGATCATTCTCGCAATAAAAACAGTAATTGCTTCAATCGTTCGGACAAGCGGGAGCTTTAGTATCGGCCTATGACTTACTTTATGTATCACGGAGTCGAAACCACGTTCTTCTTCTGGTTCTATATTGAGTACACCTGATCGTTGTAAGTCACGAAAAAAGCGGTAAACCAGTATTTGAATAGATGAGTGATTGGGATATTCCGATTCCAACACATGTACGACGTCCTGACCGGTTATTTTCCCATCCAACATTCTGAGTATTTTGACACCAAGTTCTGGAATAAGAATGTATTTTCCACTCGTGGAATGAAATAACATCGTCTGGTTATTTGCCCCTTGTAGCATTTCGACCTCTTTTTGTAGCTGAAAGGGATAGGATAAAAAATGCATATCTTTTTCAGTAATAGATTCTGCTTGCGCCGCAGCCATATAATCACCTACTCTCTTTTCTTACAGTCTGGGATGATATACGCTAGAGATAATGAGCGGTGGTACCAACCGTCCTGTTGGTACCACCACTCGAGTGGGAAATCCTTTTTCGTACGAAAGCTTTCTTTAGCCTGCGCTACTTGCGGTACCTGCAGTACCCGCTGAAGAAAACGGCGTAGACAATGTACCTGCAGAACCAGCAGACCCTGCACTAGAAGCCGGAATTGCCATATCCAGTTGAGTAGGAAGCTCTTCTGCATACAATTCTAACTGACTTACCATTCCGAGTTTTTGATCCATTCTGTACACCCACTTTCATTATTTTCTATTATCCAGCTGATCCAGCTGTAGCAGCACATCCTGCTGAGGAAATCGGGCAAGATAAAGTGCCTCCTGTACTAGCACTACCTGCTGTACCAGCTGCCACTGCCAAATCCACTTGGTTAGGAAGCTCTTCTGCGTACAGTTCCAACTGCGTTACCATTCCACATTTTTGTTCCATGATTATCACCTCCTTTCCAGGCTTGCTGGGGTGGCTATTAGTCTGTAAAACCTATGGCACTCATACTTTCAGCGGCTTTCCCACTGCAAAGGCAAATAGCTGTGCTTGTTTATATCCATCTACCTTTGCCAGTTTGCTCAGAGGCTTGGGCAAAAAGCCTGCAAACACACTGCCCTCATATCCTAGGGTTAATGCTGCAAGCCAAGCATTATGAGCAGCGGCTCCTCCCCTAGTTAACAAATGTCGATACCCATGACTTCCATAAGCATGCAGGGCTGCTCCAAGAGAGCCAGTAATGATTAGGATAGCTGGAGCCCATGAGAACTCTTTTTGCAGGACAAGTACATGCCCTTCCTCCTGCGGCGGGGCCTCTCCTACTTTTACCAAGACGTGTTTTTTCTCATCGTATTGATAGATAGCAGGCTCCAAGCCGTCAATCCGCCAAGCCACCACTAGTATTTGTAATAGAATTCCTTTCTCTTGCTGTGCTTCCCAGTTGATTTGATCACCTTTTGTTGCAGCTGCCAGCATCGCCCCTACATCACCCAAATCGATCTGTCCTCGATCAAAAAAGCGGACACTCGTTCGATGACAAAGCACGTCCTGTAGTTCCTGACCTAATGTGGATACGAAAGGTAGCTTGATATTTTCTGAGCTATCACTTTGTTGTTCCACGATTAACTGTAGAGGTATCACAGTGGCATCAACTTCACCTAGATCACGATTATATTTATTTTCTGCGATCATCATCTCAATAAGCTCAAATGGTTGTACGACGTTCAATATTTTCCCCCCTCTCTATGCAGGGCAAAGATGGCCGTGATTGGCTCTCCGATCTCATTCACCTGAAGCTGCTGATATAGCGCTTCTTCCTCCCAAGTATGGTAGACAGTAACAGACAAGCCTAGTCCAGAAGCGACCGCCTGCATTTGCGTCATAGCTACTCCAGCATCCAGATGGATCACTTTGTAGGCAAAGGCATGGTACTTGGTAGCAACCCTATGTAAGGCCCCAGTCAGTACGATTAACGCATCGGGATAACGATCTGGTGATTCACCCACTACTTGGGACATTATGGCTTCTATATCCTGCATCCCATCACTTGCACCAATACGAGCTAGCTCATGGTCTTTTATTTGATAAAAATATGCACCAGACTGCAAGCCATCCACGGTACGTGCAAGTACGTATATCTGTGTAGAGCCTAGATTACCCCCAGTAGGCGCCCAGCGTTGCAGTTTGTCATCCACCTTCGCACCTTCTTGCTCTGCTCGTAGACCAGCTCCGCACACTAGGACTCTAGATAGAGCTGCTAATGTTAGAAGGCTGCATTTTGATTCATCTGGTGAGAATGCAAACAGATTTTCCAAAAAATTCCCTTTCGGCACAACCAGCTCTCCCTCACCTGGTAAGGAAATGACTGGCGAGCTTGGATATTGTTTTGAATCGTATGAGAGAGTTATATTACTTGATTTGTAATGCATCTGATGTGCTTTGGGATCTAGAAAATCCTTTGGTGGGAAGGCAATCATTTTCTCAAAACGGTATGCGATCTCAGGAGCTTCAGCGCTCAAGTAGTCCATCGGCATACAATTCGGACATCCAGGCCTGCAAACTAAGCGTTGCTTCTTTTGGCTCCACTTATCAAAATCAAAAATAATCGATTCTAATGCCATAGATGGAGCCATTCTGCTCAAGAGATATGTCACCTGCATACTTGTAAATTGAGCCCACCAATCAATGTGTTCAACTAATGGTATCCCTCTTGGCTCCCATTTCAAATTAGCCTGAAAACAATCGTAACAACCAGTTAGTGACCTATCTAAATACGGCCCGATGACCCCATTTTCCCCGTCTACCATACTCAGCAACCACGGAATTTCTTTTTCCCCGCATACTCTATCCAATTCTTGTAGCTTGCTTGTATACCGACTATGAGCAGCCAAAAATACTAAGACAAAGGTGATATCTTGTAAATATATTTCATCCTCCATTGATAAGAGCTGGACATCTTTTACCCCTACATGTAAGAGCTCTTTCTGCACGCTCTTTCCCTGTTCAACATCTGTTATAAGGATAACGTTTTGTTGTTTTAGTCGATTCAGCCCTTCTACCGCACTACGATTGACTCGAGTCAGATCGGTATGTCTGCGGAAAAAAGCGAGAGCCTCGGGATCAAAGTCAGCCATGTCATAACCTTCGTCCTCTATCCCGTCTTCAAGTAATCCTCTTGCGAATAACAGCGCTAGTACATTTTTGATAGCTAAAGGTGAATAGCTTGGAAAATGAGTAGCCAAGTCATCCAGCGTTTTTGTCCCATCTAATAAAGGAATGAATTGGGGAAGAAAATGTGAAGCAGCTTGTCCACGGAACACCTCCATCGATTCCCCGCCATGCACCAATAACCCTCTTGTTATTGGAACCACTTGAAAGCCGTCCGTCATTCTAGGCTTCCTCGGCAACTGAAACTGTGGGTCAATCTCTGCTGCTATTCCCATCTTCTCCGCCGACATCGTAGAGCTTTTCATGATTGGATCAGCTCCTTCTTGGAAATAGTCGGTTCTTTGATGAGATTTTTCAGATCCACGCGCAGTTGTGCTACACTCCGATCCTCTTCCTGACGACCTAGACCACACCGAGGGCATCCGTGAACGCCAATTACCTGTGTTTGAAGGGGTTCGCTAGTTAATATATTTATCTGCCATAAAGACCCGGAGATCGATGTGGATTCTTGCCTGTAGCACTTCTCCAGATGGATGACCTGAGCCGCACTAAGACTGGCAAAAACCCGAAGAAAGCCTTTTGGACCTGCTTCTGGATGAGCATCATAGTAGCTATTAAGTGCATCTATGTATTCTGGAGTAGGTGAATGCTGGAGATACCGTTTTTCAAAGCAATGGTAGCATGCACCTTCACTCGTATCTACAAATGGTCCAATTCTAAGATAAGGATGATCCATTACTACTGGTAGCCAAGGTATTTTCCAACGATAAGAGTACTCGTCCATTTGATTACTTAACTGACTAACAGCTCTCCATGATGCCAATACATGTATTCTAGCTACTGGAAATAGATGTGTAGGAAGCTGTGTATAGGTTGCCGGCATGTGTGTCACTACTGTTTCCGGAGCTCTGCTCACGATCTGATTGGCAACTTCCGTACCAAAAGTACCCACTGCAATTACATGAATCGGTTTCATCGCGATCTCCTTCTTTCCATCTTGTTATGCAAATGGTTGTGGCCATGGATTAAGCTGCTCTTCTGTTTTCGCTGCATAACCCATAGCTGCTGGGGCAGTATACAGCCGAGGGTGTCCTAAAAAACGGGAGCGGTGACTAAACGACAGTGGCTGTAAACCTGGGATGATTACGCGAACGACCCGCATGCCGACCTTCAGAGCTTCATCTGTCGTAAGATCAACAACATATGCATCTAGGTTTTTCGTTGACAGTATATTCAGTAATTTATTTAAGTTATCAACGGCATTGCCCGTGTCCAAATTTTTGAGTTGAGAAACAACTCGACGATGAGGGGAGTTCGTAAGAAAATCGTATGCCCCAATGTGCTCTGGTTTTCCCATATAAACAGCCCCATGTACTACGTGATAGAAATCATCGATATTTTCAGGGATCTCTCTATCTGCGAGCATCGCTATTCGAGATGAAGCAGCCTCTCGCATTACTTTTTTAATTGCTCGCTTAGGATCTAGATCGGTAGCGCACATAACTAGTGCAGCAAGCTTTCGATTGTGCGGCGTTATTTGTACAGAATAAATCGTGGGAACACCGATATCAGTGGTCGCATCAAAAATATATTGCTGTATGTGTCCACCCTTATTGGTTTGCTTTAAAAACTGCCGCATGTCTTCATCCATCTCATCAAATTCAATGTGTGGCAACGGGAGATGTTGGAGCCAAGTAAGTGAAATAGAGTCTCGCTCTATCACTTCACAAATGGCACTGATTAATGCTTCCTCGATAGATACATGGGCGGCACACCCTGTAGAAATCGGTAGCCAGAACCTCTCTCCTATGCTTTCTGCAGAAAGATGAAGGTATGTCATAATGGCTGGAACCCATACCTCTCTTTGATCCAGTAAAGAGATTCCTTTCACCCATCGAATTGGAGCATCCGTTACAGGATTTATGACTCCGCATTTTGGATGACGAAGTTCTGCATCCGAGCACACAGGCACTTTTCGTAGATCCATAGCATCATCGCCTAGCTCATCTGCAGTTGCCCAAATGAACTGGCTTTCATCATATGTACAACTAGAATAACGTTCTAACCCTTCTGCCATCGAACGAATACGGCTTTCGGTCACGTCTGTAGAACCACCCGCTCCATCCATACCCCCGCTAATGGACCTTCCTTGCGTTGCGCGTTTTATCTGAGTAAGTGAATGGGAAATGTCACCTAATGAAGATAAATGAATGGGAAACTCTGGTTCTCCAGGGGATATAGGGAGACGATCAACTCGACTAATCAATCCCACCATAGGCTGAACTAATTTTTCTAATGGATGACTCATTTTTTGCATGGTTTCACCTCTTTTTCGAAACTATGACGTGTGTTGTGTCTCTCTCTTTCTTATGTCCGTATTCTACCGAATAAAAAAAACCCTATCTTCCCCCATATGGGGGAAAGCAGGGTGGAAAAATGGTAATTTTTGCATTTAATCTAAAAAACCCTGTTCTTTCGCAACTGACACTGCTTGTACCCTATTAGATACATCCAGCTTTCTAAAAATGTTATTTATATGAGTTTTAACCGTTTCTTTTGAAATGCACAACTCCTTGGCTATTTCTACATTGGTCAGACCTGTGCTCAAAATACGTAGAATAGCTGTTTCTTGCTTGGTAAGAATGTTCTCCTTCTCTTTGAGGGGGATTGTCTCCCCAAACTGTTGTAATAATGTCTCCAGGTAGGTAAGGGATAGGGGGGCATTTGAGCTACTGAGAGATTTTTTTCTCATCGTTAAGTAACGTTGCAATAATTTTAATATAGGCTTACCCTCATCCAAAATCATTCGAATACATCCCTCTTTTTCTACCTTAATAAGCACATCTTCCAACAAATGAAAGGCTTTTCTCATTTTACCGATTTGGAACATTACCCTAGCATGTATAAGCGTGACGGTCATTCTTTGCGTTTGCCGTAACTCACTCACAATCATAAGTACCTTTCTAAGTAAACGTAACGCCTGTGCTGTTTTTTCTTTCGCTAAGAAACATTTGAGCAAATCAAGGTATTCCATGACAAGTTGTGGATGTATATCGTCGTCGGCACTTATCTGTACGAGTTGCATATACTCATTCGCTTTCCTTACATTTTCCTGTTCTAACCAAATCATCGCCATTTGGCTGTACACCTTTCTAATAACATTAGGATGGTCAATCGCCGCTTTTTCTATGGATTCCTGTAGGATTTCTATTGCTTCTTCACAGCGTCCTTCTGCCAGATGTATCTTCGCTTGTATGAGAGAGGAATAGATGAAGAGCTTTAACATATGGAAACGATTCGCATATTCATACCCTTTATTTACGTATACTTGGGCTTCATCTAGTTCATTACACTTATACTTCATATCCGCCCAATATGTATACAAAATCCCTAGATGTGGAGTCTCTTTGCAATACGCTGATCTCTCTTCAATTTCAATGAACCTAGATATAAAATCCATTACTTCTTTTAGTGAATCATTTGGACTAGCCGTCACCTTTATCTCTCGATCATCGTATAATATACCTAAAAACTCGAAAGCACGTTGATCAAAACGCTCTATCTTCTCTTCTACTAATTGCAAAAATTTGTCTGCCTCTCCCTTGAACAGTGAAACTAATCCTCTGCATCCTAATAGTTGAAATTCGTACTCGTTTATATTTTCCCTTGAAAGGGTACACTTTATTGCTTGATAGTGCTCGGCGACATTCTCCAAATACGTATCTGCTTTTTGTACGCCCTCCTGTTCTAGGATAAGAGACGTGCGGATGAGATGTAGACTCGACCTTTCTAGTAGATACCTCTCTGGCAATTCCTTAATCCAACCAGCCAGTAAGTGATATCGGCCTTGATACAATAAAGGCATCAATTCCTCGATAAGTCGGGACGCATCGAGAAAATGTTCTCCTGCTAAATAATATTCTACTGCCTCCTCAAAGGAATTGGACTTTTCCATCCATCTCCCTGCTGCTTGATAAATCTCAGAGACCTTATCTGGATACTTATGCGCGAAGTGATTTCTCAAAAATTCAGAGAATAACATGTGGAATCTATACCAGGCACGATTGTCATCAAGCGGAGTAATAAAGAGGTTCATTTTCTCTAGCTTTTCCAACATGCTTTGACTGTCTGAACGTCCTGTTATAGTATCACAGAGGCTACTGTTCATATTTTTCAATAAAGATGTTTGCAATAAAAACAATTGCAATTCATCGGGTAAAAGTTGAAACACTTCATTAAATAAGAAGTCAGAAATGTCTCGATGTACGCCATTAACTTGATGTATCCTTTTTGAAAAATCGTTTTTCTCTGTCATTGAGAGAGCTATGAGATTCATCCCCCCAATCCAGCCTTCTGTTTTACTTACAAGAATCTCTATTTCCTGATCTGTTAAGTGAAGATTCGCACATTCATGAAAAAACACCTTAGTTTCTTCTTTTTTAAATTGCAAATCATGTACGCCTAACTGTAAAATATGCCCTCTTGCCCGCCATTTCACGATTGGCAGCGGAGGCTCGGTTCTAGCTGTGATGAGCAAGTGGACATGGTGAGGGAGATATTCTATCAGCCATGTAAGTGACTCCAAAATATCATTTCGATAAATCACATGGAGGTCATCAAGAACAAATACCACTGTCCTTTTTATGAGCTGCATGTGCTCAATTAAGGTTTTGATCAGTGAAAACGAATCTTGATATCCTCTATCTAAAATGTGAGAACATTTTTCAGTTACACCTGGAAGCACTACTTCCAATGACGCGATCAGATGGCTCCAAAAACGAATATATTCATTGTCTTGAGTATCTAACGAAAGCCATCCTACACACTTTAGATTTTCTTTTATCCACAAACCTACTGACGTCGTTTTTCCATAGCATGCTGGTGCAACAATTAATGTGATTGGAAGCGAAAGTGCTTGGTCCAATCTTCTAAAGAGCTCCTTTCGTGAAACGAAGGACGCTTTTATTCTTGGTACAAGTAGCTTAGTGCCAATTACCATTTTCTAACCCTCCATCCATTTGTGATTTAATAGGTGTCAAGTTTAACAATTACCATCAATATAATATTTTAGTATATTTACCCAATTTTTCCCATATATAACAATCGTATATATAAATCCTATTCACTCGCTCTTTTTCCTCTATACAGCAGTTACTTATCAGAGCCTTTCCTGTCGTGGCTATTCAACGGTCTCTGGAGACCGAGGCGAATCCAGATTCTCGGATTCGAGCTGACGGGCCTGCAAGACTCTTAGAGTTAAAAATGATTATTCATCTAACAGCGGATAGATAGATAGATAGATTGATTCATTATTTATTTTCAGAAAATCTGAGATATTAATATCTTGGTAAAAGACAAAGCCACTTTGCTTTTCGCAGGTGGCTTAAGAATATACGGATGGACTTTGGCAATCTTCAACTTCTCATTAAAACCTTTCAGTTCATCAAAAATCGGAAATTTTGTACGCTTAGCAAATTTCGACATAAAAAAAGCCAAATACCTGTACGAAAGGAATTTAGCTTATTTTCATTACATGTTATTAAAAGGAGCAAATAACCTATATGAGTCAAATGTGCTGAAAGAAGACCATTTTACATTCAGAGAAAATGGTCTCATTAGATACTTTACATTCATTAAATAAGTTTTTAACTTATTTTGGAACTCCTTACTTTTTTAGATATTACAGAACCTTTGTAACAAGCTTCTTTAAGCTGAACGACTATCATTATGCTGATAACAACAAGTAAGAACCAAGAACTAATTTTACCAATATGTACTAGACTCCAAGAGTCTTGTTGATTCGGATATTTCCACGCTCCGAAAAACGTTGCAATGTTTTCTGCAATCCATATAAAGAAGCCAATTAGGAAAAATGAAAGAGGAAGTGACATTTTATATGTGTTGTTTCGCACTGTAAATTGCACATAAGTTTTAAAAAAGACAATAAATAAAAGGATTGTCAAAATCCAACGGAAATCTAAAATAAAATGATGTGTGAAAAAGTTTAAGTAGATCATCACTCCAAGTGGTATTGTCCATTTATATTTTGGCCAATTATTCATTTTTAAATCAAATCTCCGCCAAGCATGACAAATATAACTCGCCACACTTGCATACATAAAACCGCTATATAGTGGTACTCCAAAAACTTTCGTCCATGCTTCTTCTGGATATGACCATGAACCGACATGAACCTTATATACTTCTAATAGAAATCCGATAACATGAAACACACTAATCACTTTTAATTCGTCTTTTGTCTCTACATTATATTTGAACATGAGAAATTGCGTAATCAGACAAATAAGTAGAATAAAATCGTAACGATGCAATCCAGGAATTGAAATCATCTTTGAAACAGCAAGTGTTACAAAGATAATCACTGGAAAGATGCAAGATAAGGCTTGATGGTAACCAAAATAAAAAAGATCTTGTATATATCTCATGTTTTCACCTTCTAACTGGATAGGTTCTGTGCAATGTAGACTTAACGCACATCACGTTTTTGGAATAATGCCCTTAATACAATCAGTAAGGCTACAAAGTGTATAAGAACAAAAAGTAGTGATGTTATAAAATGGCAATCCGTAAATAGTGGCTTAGTTCCATCACTAATAGGTACGTTACTGTCATACACTTTTAAAATTAAAATGAGATAATATGGGAAATTGCACCATTCTTTAAGCATCTTACGTTTTATTATTTTTTGTTTCCCTTATATTCTAAAATGTCACCTGGTTGGCATTCTAGAACTTCACATATCTTTTCTAAAGTTGAAAATTTAATCGCTTTTGCTTTCCCATTTTTCAAAATTGATACGTTTGCCATTGTAATTCCTAGTTTTTCTGATAATTCTGTAACACTCATTTTCCTTTTCGCCAACATTACATCAAGGTTTACTATAATAGGCATACTTTAGCACCTCAAATCGTTAGATCGTTATCCTGCTTTATCTCACTAGCTTTTCTAACTAAATGAGAAAGCATGGAAGTAAATACGGAAATAACGACCGAGAAAAATAGAAACATTACTATAAAAACTAAAATGTTTGTGTGGTAGCTTCCTACTACGAAAAGATAAAACAACGCTAATACGTACAATACACCTTCAATCATTGATAAAACACTAATTCTCTTCAATCTATCTGCATTTTTAACAGTAAAGGCTTGATCAAAGGCAATATCGGAACATATTTGCCATCCTAAAACTAGAGCAATAAAAAATGGAATTCCTGTAATCCAAATAAATCCAGTAAAAGGATTGTAAAGGTCCTGTAAATTTTTTGATTCCAGTAAAACTTTCTTTCCAATTTCAGGTGCAATATAAATGCAGAGCAATACACCAGAAATTCCACAAAACATAATGATTAATTTTAACCACGATGATAGTTCTTTCTGTCTCATAAAAGTTCTCCTTCTCATCTAGCTAATAACCATATATTAATTTGGAGCATATTTAAAGTCAACAAAAAATTATCGTAAAACAATAAAATTTTATCGTTTTAATTGTGTTTATTAGGTCATTCCAGATATTCCTGCTTTTTCAGCAGCTTCCTATATTGCTACTTCTGAAGCAGGAGTAGTTGGGTTATAATGAGGTCAAACTCTACAATGCCTCACTGCAGGTAAAGAAGCTCTTCAAGATGAGTTATTAAAAAATAAAATTACACCATACTGAGGATAAACTATGTTAGATATTATCATCTGTTTACTGATACTAGCCTCGCTTTATGTTTTGTTTAAGGAATGGAAAAACAAAAAAACAAGAGGAGCAGCAGTATTTTTGTTGGCTATAATCATTCACATGCTTTATAAAGCAATAAAAACCTATCTTAACCAATAAAACCTTGAAACTGACCTGCCTGATTGGAAAAATTTCTCAAGGGTCTCTTATTCCCCCGCTTTTCCCCATTCCAATCCACTTGTTCTTTTACGCCAACCACGCCAAAATATTCAAAATATGATATGATTGATACTGCTTATAAAATTTAGCGAACATTATAATAATAATTAGTAACTATTTTCAAAAGAGGTGTCTGATTAAATGAAATCCTTTCAACATACTATCGGATCTGAAGAAGAACTGCTTACAATGATTGGTACACCAAGTCCTCTAGCCAAAAACAAGGTTATTCCGTTCATAGATGCGCATTGCCGTTCCTTCTTAGCGAAAGCACCTTTTCTCGTTTTATCTACAAGCAATAAAGAGGGGCTTTGTGACGCATCTCCACGTGGAGACCATCCTGGCTTTGTGCATGTACTAGATGACCACCATCTTCTCATACCTGAGCGCCCTGGCAATCGTCGAGTCGACTCACTTCGAAATATTTTATCTAATCCATACGTAGGCTTACTTTTCGTCATTCCAGGACTTGAAGAAACATTGCGTATTAATGGAAAAGCACAGATCATTGCAGATCAGGAGCTTCTCGAACCCATGCAAGTGCAAGGACGAGTACCTCAATTGGCAATTGCAGTAGAGGTAATGGAATGCTTTGTTCATTGTGCTAAAGCTTTTAAACGTTCTGGGCTCTGGCAACCAACTAGCTGGCTTCCTAAGGAAAACCTCCCCAAACCAGCGGTCATGTTGGCCGAGCATGCAAAATTTTCCCCGGAAGATGTAGCTGACTTATTACATGATAGCTACACCAAACGCTTGTATTAAAACCTCGTAAAAAGAGCTGGTTTCATAACCCTTTTCCAATGTAATAAGGCTGCCGGAATGTTTCCGACAGCCCTTGGGAGCTCACTTCTTCACTTTTCTGCATTAGCTTGTCCAATTCACATGCATGTAAGATACTCCTATGTTCCACTATTGTTGCACTTGTTTTTTCTTCGACTTCATTTTCAGTTTTTGCTTTACATCTTTATAGGTGGCATCATCCATTTTTTTCAATAATTTATGATGTTCACTTACGTCCTGAATACTTGCCTCAACGGTTTGTGTGCGAAGATCTTTGCGTACCAAAACCGTAGAGAACCAGAAGCCGATCATAGCCATCGATAATAAAACAGGTCCAGTAAAATATGAAATTTCATAAGACATGCTCTTCGCTCCTTCCTTGGTTTTGTGATCTCTTCCTCGCTGTTTTTTATTCTACTAGAAAAATAAAGAAATAATATGGAAAACTAATAGAAAAATCATCACAATTTTATTATATTCCTACCGCACAAAAAATCTCTTTCGTATACTTAGTAAGTAGCTATTTCTTATACCTGAAAAAAGCTGACTGCTTTCCTAGATTCTCTTTTTTCAAATGACAAGCTACCCTATCAGCCTAAAATCAATTTGACCTTTTGCTCGGTTTACTCTGATATTTTGCCTACGATGCGATCTCTTTTCCGCTTCATCTTCTGTGTTAATAATAGGAAATAAATCCTTTTATCTACTAATATGGTAGCATATCTGCCTATAAGTTTATAGATGCATACCTTAAGACTCACTTAATTTTTCCTAAAAATTACCTTAAATAGCATATTTAGGTGTGGATTAATTAGTTAAACAACATGAAAAAAGACGCTATATGAGCGCCTCTTTTCAACATCCTAATTATGATTGTACGATGGCAGATTTACTAGACTTTACGTCATACACACCATGGGATGAACTTACGATATGATCTGGTTTTGGTTTCCCACGGCTTTGACGGTGTCCTTCCAGATGAGCTTCACTGGTTTCCCATCTTTTCCAAGCCTCTTCTGATTCCCAGCGAATTAACACGATAACTTCCTCATCATGTCCCTTACGAGTTCGCTTTACTAGCACGCTTAAATCGATAAATCCCTCAATCTTCTCAATTTCGCCTTCCCCAGTAAAATGCTTCACCACCAAATCTGAAGTACCCTCTTTTACAATAATCGTTTTTGTTTCGATAAACATAAACTAACACTCCCTTTATATGTATCGTAATTAACAGTTATTCCTATACTATTCAGTCTCATTCTCTCTTCATTTTAGTTGATAAAGATTATCATAGTCAATTGTTGAATCCTGTAAACTGTATAACAGGCCTATTGGGTCTAAATTATTACCGAGCAATATATGCTGGGCTTCAACAAACAATCTCCGAGCAGCTTGTTAACCTGCTAACGTGTAAGCTCCGTACGAAAAAGCCGTTCTCTCCACACTTGTAGTGAGAACGGCTTTTTGTAGAAGTAAAAGGTTTGATGAAAGAAATGTTTTTTGAATAGAATCAAGCTCTTGCAGGCAATTTATCATACAATGCTAAAATTGTACAAGCTTAAAAAGAAATTTTAGCTTCAATGAAGGCTTTCAAATCTGCAATCGCTACACGTGTTTGTTCCATTGTATCACGATCACGTACCGTTACCATGCCATCCTGCTCGGACTCGAAGTCATACGTAATGCAAAGTGGTGTCCCAATCTCGTCATGACGGCGATAACGTTTACCAATAGAACCGGACTCATCATAATCTACCACAAAATCCTTGGACAAGTCTGCAAACACTTTCATAGCTGGTTCAGACAATTTTTTGGACAATGGGAAAATAGCTGCTTTATACGGTGCTAACGCTGGGTGGAAACGTAAAACGGTACGGCTATCCCCACCTTCAAGTTCCTGCTCCTCAAACGCATCGATCAAGAATGATAGCGTTACACGATCTGCACCAAGAGATGGCTCGATGCAATACGGTACAAAGCGTTCATTCGTTTCAGGATCAAGGTATGAGAAATCTTCCCCAGAATGCTCCATATGCTGCTTCAGATCGAAATCTGTGCGGTTCGCAATACCCCAAAGCTCTCCCCAGCCAAACGGGAATTTATATTCAATATCGCTCGTGCCTTTACTGTAATGGGATAATTCATCCTCATTGTGATCGCGAAGACGAACATTCTCTTCTTTTACTCCCAACGACAACAACCATTGGAAGCAGTAGTTGCGCCAAAACTCGAACCATTTCATATCCTCGCCAGGTTTGCAGAAGAATTCAAGCTCCATTTGTTCAAATTCACGTGTACGGAAGGTAAAGTTACCTGGTGTAATTTCATTGCGGAAGCTTTTACCGATCTGTCCAATCCCAAACGGCATCTTCTTACGCATCGTACGTTGGACATTTTTAAAGTTTACGAAGATACCTTGTGCAGTTTCGGGACGCAGGAAGATTTCATTCGCACTAGATTCTGTCACACCCTGGAACGTTTTAAACATCAGGTTGAACTGACGGATATCCGTGAAGTCTTGGCTGCCGCAATCTGGGCAAGTAATGCTATGTTCCGAGATAAGCTCTTGCATTTTTTCAAAAGGAAGACCATCAACAACTAGCTCGATGTTTTTTTCTGCAAGTTTATCTTCAATCAGCTTATCTGCTCGATGACGTGCCTTACATTTTTTACAATCGATCATTGGGTCGTTGAAATTGCCCACGTGACCAGATGCAACCCATGTTTTTGGATTCATCAAGATCGCCGCGTCAATACCAACATTGTACGGAGATTCTTGAATGAATTTTTTCCACCAAGCCTTTTTAATGTTGTTCTTTAACTCGATACCAAGCGGACCGTAATCCCACGTATTCGCAAGACCTCCATAAATTTCAGATCCTGGAAATACAAATCCTCTGTGTTTAGCAAGAGCGACGATTTTGTCCATGGTTACACTCATTCTCTAAAACTCCTTTTTATCCAAATAAGTATTGAAAAGCTCTCGCCCCTTTCAAAAAATACGGGATGAGAGCCTATGCTTCACTTAACAGTCAACAGCCAAACAATGATGTTGACCAATGTGTATGTATGACCTGCTCGGTTTGCGCTTACCCTGTAAGATAAGGCACCAGAAGTTTAGCCTACATAAACTCTAGGTATTGTAAACCATGTATTACATGTTACATGGTTTACGCCCAAAATTCAATTGAGAGTTCACATAAATCCCAGATAATCTTTGCAATTTTTTAGGATAATGATTAGAAGGCACTTCCGGAATCAACGAATCCAGAAATGCCTTCTTTGCATGTTATCCTTTTTTGGCTAATTTACAGGTAGATTATTCCTTCTCAACAGAACCTTCTTTTTCTGGCTGAGCAGCAGGCTTAATCTCCACACGTTTAATGTGATTAACATCCCTCTCCAATATACGGAACTCATAGCCCTCGTATACAATTGGGACATTTTTACGTAGATCGGGATTTTGCATAAGCATCCAGCCCGCGATCGTATCTACATCTTCATCATCCATATACAGATCAAACATCTCATTTACTTCACTGATCAGCACTTTTCCATCAATAATTTTATGGTTTAATCCCACCTCTTGAATGCGTGGGCGTTCATCTTCATCATATTCATCACGGACTTCACCGATTATTTCTTCAATGATATCCTCCAACGTGACCAATCCAGCAGTGCCTCCATATTCGTCATACAAAATAGCCATTTGAATGCGTTTCTTTTGCATTTGAACTAAGAGGTCATGGATAGCTATCGTCTCAATTACTTTTAAGACAGGACGAGTAAACTCTTTCAAGCTGGTGATCTGTAGCTCACTCTCACCCAAGCTATGAATGAAGAAATCTTTAACGTTTACAATCCCGACTACATCATCCTTATCCTCGCCAAAAACCGGGTAGCGTGTATATTGTTCCGATTTTAAGGTTTTGATGTGCTCTTTTATCGGGTCATCTAGATAGAGACCCACCATTTCGGTGCGCGGTACCATGATTTCTTTCGCAATCCGGTTATCGAATTCAAAAATATTGTTAACATATTTAAATTCAGTTTGGTTGATTTCACCGCTATGATAGCTTTCTGACAAGATCAGTCGCAGCTCTTCTTCTGTGTGAGCCATTTCGTGCTCGGAGGCTGGTTTTAACCCGAATACCCCAGTAAGAAAGCGTGCGGAACCGTTCAAAGCCCAGATAAACGGATACATCACTTTATAAAAATAAATTAATGGTTTTGAAAATAACAGAGTCACTCGCTCTGCCTTTTGAATAGCAAAGGTCTTAGGAGCCAATTCTCCTACTACCACATGCAAATATGTCATGGTTCCAAATGCAATAATAAAAGAAAGGGTATTGGCCACTCCACCTGAAATATTCATGCTTTCAAAAAGTGGCTGTAGCATATGATGTACAGTAGGTTCGCCTAGCCATCCCAAACCCATTGCTGTAATCGTTATTCCCAACTGACATGCTGACAAATACTCATCCAAGTTGGTAATTACCTTCTTTGCTGCTAATGCACCTGGTTTCTTTTCCGCGACTAATTGATCAATGCGACTGGTACGAATCTTGACTATCGCGAATTCTACCGCCACGAAAAATCCAGTAAAGGCAATTAAAATAAACACCATGACTAAATTAAATATCTCCAACCAGTTACCTTAATCCATCGCTGAATTAAGGTGTTCACCTCCATCGAGTCGTTCTCTCTCTAATTTTTTTCCTGCTTGTAAGGCAAAAGTAGCAATAAAGAGTGTAAAAGCGTGGTTCCTTGTACCGACAGTTTTTGTCGAACTTCATGTTGCTCCTCTTCCGACAGAGAATTAATCTGGCTCATCAGCAAACTCATCTCCTGCTCGAGCTGTTGCATACGTTGATTAACATCTTTAGTCAATGCCAACAGTTGCTCGGCATTGGGAGCCTCCCGTTTATTCCTTACCAATTCCTTTATTTCACAGAGCGGCATGTGTAATGACTTGCATTGTTCAATCATCTGCAAAATTTCCAAATCACACTCATCATAATAACGATAATTGGAAGAAGACCGCTTCGGTTGCAAAAGCCCCAAGTTCGTGTAGTAATCAACAGTCCGTTTTGAAATGTTTGCCAAAACAGCCAATTCTCCTATCCGATACACTGCCCCATCACTTTCCCTCCTTTCTGCTACTAATGATGTCATATCAAAAGTGTACAGTCAAACGTGATGGTTGTCGAATTTGGAGAAAAAGGAGCATTTTTAGCCTATATGCGAATGTTACCGGCCTGACAGACATTGTTGCTCGCTGTCACGCAAGCACTCACAAAAAATTCATATCATTGCCTTGTTAAAACTCTCAATCGTTATTGAATCTTGGCATAGCTTTAGGTAAAATCATACGAGTATTACAAACTAGAAAAGATAATGGAGAACGAGACGAAACGACATGAGTACTGCTGACATTCCTGAGAAAACAAAACGCTTTTTTTATCATCCTGTTTGGTGTGTTTGTCGTGATCTACTAGGCATTTTAATCGGTTGTGCAGTATTTGCCTTCGGAGCCAATACGCTAATTGCCGCCCATCAGCTTTTACCTGGTGGCTTAACCGGAATCTGTACGCTTCTATATCGACTGACAGGGATGAGTGTTGGTACTTTATATTTTGTGCTAAACATTCCCTTATTGATTCTCGGTTATCTTAAAATCGGCAAGAAATTTATTTGTTATACCATTTACGCAGTTGTTTGCATCTCAATCTTTCTCAATGTGATTCCACAAAAGCAATTATGGACCCACAATATTTTACTGGGTGCCGTTTTTGGTGGGTTAATTGCAAGTATGGGAACAGGTTTTATCCTTCGCGTAGGTGGCTCAACTGGCGGAACGGACATTTTAGGCAGAATCGCTGTGAAGTATTTTCAAATCCCGATGGGCGTTTTTGGACTGTGTATAAATGCCCTAATCGTGATAGCTTCCTCCTATTTTGGTAATCCGGAGATAGGGATGTACACCATCATCTCTATGTACATTGGGTCCCGTACAGTTGATTTGGTTCTCAATCATATCGATCGGATCACAGTTACTATTATTTCCAAAAAAGGAGAAGAGGTAGCTGAAGCGATCACAAAATCAGTTGTCCGACGCGGTGTGACGATTTGGAATGCGAGCGGTGCCTATACTCATCAGGACAAACAGGTACTAATGTGCGTTATTGTAAAACACCAATGGTCGGAAACCAAAAAGATAGTGCTTACTACTGATCCAGAAGCTTTTATCACAGTAGCACCAATTAAACGTATTGTAGGTAACTTTAAAGAGACCTGGTAGGCTTTCTTCCTTCATTAGATCTATAGGTACATACTATAGTAAGACCCTCGAAGCACTGGCATTCGTGGGTCTTTTTGCTGAGAAAAAGAATCCTTAGGCATCTGACGATTTTTTATGCAGATTTGCCCTGCTTTTTATCAAAGATAAGCACTAATAGAAAAATACATATAGGATACAAGCCACCCCAACCCAGAAAAGGATATAAGCACAGGGTGACCACTAGAGAAATCCATGCAGAGACATGTCCCATCTTGTTGCCACGCAAAAGCTTGATCCCCGCAAGACACCCGCCTAGATATGTAGCCATAAAGGTAGCATTTGGTATCTGAATTAGCTTCTCTAGTGAGATCGATCCACTTGCGAGTAACAGTAGCGTTAGTACAAAACCACCACTAAGAAAAAGCAGTCCTCCTAACGGAGCTTGTGGGCGTGAATGCAAGGTACCCATCCAGGCAGGAGCACTTTTTTCCTTAGCTAACGCAAAAGCTATTCGGGCGGCTGCATTTACATAAGCATTGGCAGTAGCTAGACAAATAAACAGAGCGGTAATCGCAACTGCCCAGCCCCCCACTTGACCAAAAGTTAACTGAACCATCGTGCTGAGTGAAGCTTTGTTACTTGTACCATAGCTAGAGGTGGCGATCGTCATGATCGCTACGCCTACATACAGCAGAGCTATTAGAGCGGAGCTAATCATGACCCCCTTCATGGCATTTTTCTTTGGATCAATAAATTCTTCTGATAGGTGAGTTACTGCTTCCCACCCAATAAAACACCAGAACAATAAGCTAGCCGATTGAAAAATAGAAAGCCAGCCATGAGGAACAAATGGTGTGAAGGCCTCAATCTTAGCGTGTGGTACAGCAGAAGCAATGGCTAATACTAACATGGCCAGAATAAAGGAAATCACAATTGTCTGTAAACGTCCTGTCACCTGCATCCCCAAAAAGCTCATGCCCACAACAACAGCAATTATTAGGCCTGCCATTAGATATACACGGCTATGCTCCCAGCCTAGCAATGTGGTTACATAGGTAGCACCGGTTACTGCCAAAATTGGTGCGCCAATGGGAACTGACAATAAGAAGAACCAACCAACTAAATTGCCAAAGCGATGACCATAAACGAGTCTGACAAAATGAGAAACGCCCCCGGCGCTAGGATATATGGCTGATAAGAGTCCCATCGTAATCGCCATCGGTATCATGACCAATGACATCGTTATCCAAGATATTAAAGACGCGGGCCCAGCCAATTCAGCAGCTATTCCAGGAATTAGCAGGATTCCTGATCCAAGCACTGCTCCAATGTATAAAGCCACAATTTGAGGTAAGGTCAACGTCTTCTTTAAGGTTTGAGCTGTAAGACTTTGCGTTGTCATCATTAGTCCCCCTGAAATTAGTTGACCTCACTTTACCATATACTTTTCTATCGGTGTTATCTATAATATTTGATAAATTCAATCGATAATTTTGATGGGAAGGGAAAATATGGACATCTATTATCTTCGTACCTTTCGCGAAGTGGCCAGACAGCAAAGCTTTACACGAGCAGCAGAGATACTAGGCTACGCCCAATCAAGCGTCACAACTCAAATCCAGCGGCTGGAAGAAGAATTTCAAACCAGTTTATTTGAACGCTATGGTCGAAAAATTAAATTAACAGACAGTGGTGAAGAGCTCTTACATTATTCTTCACAGATTTTAGCTCTCTTAGATGAGGTGAAAGAAAATTTATCCGAGCAAACCCAGTTAACTGGCATGCTAACTATTGGTACAGTCGAGTCATTAGCGGCATTTTATTTGCCTCCTCATCTACAAGCCCTTCGTCGGATGCATCCACGTCTAAAGCTGTTTCTACAGCCAGGGATTTGCCGTGATCTGGTTCAGGGTATTAAAAATGGCACTTATGATATTGCAATCATCATGGACAGACAGCATAATGATCCCGATTTGATCTGTCATGTCTTAACAGAAGAACAGCTTGTCCTAATCGGCAATCCCCATCATCCCTTAGCCTCCCGAGAACAAATCAGCGTTCATGATCTTGAAGGTGAAACCATGATAGTGACCGAAGAGGGCTGTAGCTACCGAGATATGTTAGAAAGAGTAATTCAGCAGAACGGAGTCAAAACGGAGCTATCCTACGAATTCGGCAGCTTAGAAGCTATCAAGCAATGTGTTTCGTATGGTTTAGGGGTCTCGATATTGCCAAAGCTTGCAGTGATTGAGGAAGTAAAGCAAGGAAAGCTCAGCATCCTTCCCTTTACCCATCCAGATATCCGAGTATTTCGTCAAATTGTATATCATCGTAAAAAACGTATTTCTAAAGCCTTCCAGTGTTTTTTAGATTTATTGGAGGGTAACCGATAATCCTTTTGATTACATCTTTCAGGCTTTCGATAAAAAAGGCGAGTGTGCCATCTCTGTGCACACTCGCCTTTTTTGACTTAGAATACAAATCACCTTTTATCGGATTGAATGTTTCCACGAGTAGACTTTTTCATGGAAGCATTTTTTGGTTTTCTTATCTTTTTTTGTATGTTTGATTGTGTTTTCTCAGGTGTTTGTATGGTCACAACTTCTTTGCTTTTGGTTTGCATACTGCTTGTCATTTCTTCTGCCCAAACCGGACTTATGGACAGCATGCTCGCTGTTAAAAAGCTAGCCGTGAGCGATTGTAACTTCATATTCATGTAACTCACTCCTTACATAGGGGGGCACTCCCCTATCTAGTAAGACGAGTAACAATCCAAAAGGGTCACATTTTTACCGCGGAAACTTAAAAAAATATTTTCATTGATGAGTTTATGCTGTTGGAGTATTTGAATATTCTTCAAGTGTTATACCTTTATCGTGAATCTCACCTGCTGCTTCTTTCCCAACATAACGCAGATGCCATGGCTCATATTGATAGCCTGTGATGGCTTCTTTCCCTTTTGGATAGCGAATAATAAATCCATATTCGTGCGCATGATCAGCTAACCAGACGGCCTCAGGAGTACCCTCAAAACAGTCCTCTGCCGCACATTTTCCTGTGCTTCCGGAAACATCAATGGCAAGTCCCGTTTCATGTTCGCTGTGACCTGGTTCTGCACTGTACTTCTTAGCCGCTTCTTCCCCATCCTTTTTCACATAACGATTAAATAGGGTTGTTTGAGTTGAATGCGAACGATATGCGGATACTCCCGCCAGCATGATGCCTTCCTGCTTCGCACCAGCAAACATTTGCTGAAGCGCATCTGCTGCTTCCTTACGCATCATACGCTTTTCAATTTTTTCTTTAAACAAAAAAGGAACATCCGGATAGACAAGATCTTGAGGTTTATAGCTATCAGGTAGCTTATACTGTTTATTAACTAGTACCTGTATACTCTCTGGAGACACTGCTTGTGCTTTGTTTCCTGACTTTTCTATTGTGCCTTCCGACGAGGCTGAAGTATTTCCTGAGGATACCCCTGCAGTCTCATCTCCGGTGCTTTCCTTCTGATCTGTCAATGGCTCAGTTGGCTGACTTGGCTGCGTTCCCTTAGTCTCAGCCGTTTGCGCATTTTCTGAGCCTGTAGATGGTGTTTTATTCGGTGTTCCCTGACACCCAGCAACCAAAGAAGCAGATAGTGCAACGAGTATTGCTGTAGCTGAAATAGTACGTACACTTTTCATAAATTCCTTTTATCCTCCTCTTTCCAATCACAAGGCTTTTCCAACTGCTTCATGAGGAAAAAATTTTGTACAACGTAAGTGACGATCCTGATAAGGAAAGGGTTTCCTTATTGCATAAAAAAGGCGACTAAATAAAACACGCTGACCAACCTGATCAACATACTATAGAAGCACCTACAGGAACGTGGGGGAACAGCAAAACCCGCCGGGTATAGTTTCCGGCGGGGAATAACATATCATACAGATATCATAAGAAAAATCGCTTGAGTTAGCAAGAAATTATATCCAGCCTCTCGCTTTCATTCCTTCTGTGATGCGAAGTAAAGAGATCATAAAAGCGGCAGTTCTTCTGTCTGTTTGATATTGTTTAGCAATCTGACCTACTTCCTGATAAGAACGCACCATTACATCCTTTAACTTATCATTTACTTCTGTTTCAGACCAGTAAAAATTCATGAGGTTTTGCACCCATTCAAAGTAAGAAACCGTCACTCCGCCTGCGTTTGCTAAAATATCCGGAATGACCAGAATCCCTTTTTGCTGCAAGACCTCATCTGCTGCTGGTGTTGTTGGGCCATTAGCGGCTTCTGCAATAATTTTTGCTTTTATCTGATCTACATTAGCTGTTGTAATCACATTTTCCAATGCAGCAGGAATTAAGATATCCACTTCTACTTCTAGCAGTTCATCATGGGCAATAAGACTAGCTCCGGCTACACTTCCTAGGGACCCTGCTTCCTTGGCTGCAATAACATCAGGTATATGCAATCCTGCTTTTGCATAAATCGCTGTTTTTGAATCACTCACAGCCACTACCTTCGCCCCTATTTCATGCAAAAGTCTAGCGGCGATTTGTCCAGCATTCCCAAAGCCTTGAATTGCTACTGTGGCATCCTTAGGGGACATGCCCTTTTCATGTAAAGCTTCTAGGATCGTATACACACAGCCACGCGCTGTTGCCTCATTTCTACCCTTTGACCCGCCGAGAACAAGAGGCTTCCCGGTAATAACCCCCGGGGTAACAGCTCCTTTTAGACGGCTATAAGTATCCATCATCCAGCCCATTACCTGCGCGTTCGTGTAAACATCAGGGGCAGGAATATCCTTTTCAGGTCCAACTACATCGTGAATAGCCTCCATAAATCCTCTGCTGACACGCTCTAATTCTCCCTGACTCATCGTACGCGGATCACAGATGACTCCGCCTTTACCACCACCATACGGCAAATGGACAACACCGCATTTAAAAGACATCCACATAGACAGAGCCTTAACTTCATCAAGAGTTACTTGTGGATGGAAGCGAATTCCTCCCTTAGTCGGACCAATGGCATCATTATGTTGCGAACGATACCCATCAAATACACGAACAGTTCCATCATCCATCTTCACTGGAAAAGATACAATGACAACACGTTTGGGCTTTTTCAAAATCTCTACCGCTGCTCGAGGAAGATCAAGCAATTTCGCAGCATTCTCAATTTGCTTTTGAACAATTTCGTACGGATTTAAGTTTTCCGTCATCTTTGTCGCCTGTTGTGCCATGGTTTCCCCCACTCTCTTTCTCTACTATGATAAAGGATTTCTAACATTGTAAAGGAATATTACAAAAAATGAAATATAAAATGCCCTATGTTTTTGATTTTACTGATAATTTTCGCACTCTTGTAACAAGTTCCCTCTCTACTTAGTATGTATGATTTTGCTAATTGTATTCATAATAAGTTGGATTTTTGCCTCTTTTTGCGGTTTCCCAGAAAATAATGCACTGAATTAGGAAGTAAACTAGTAAATTCACTGGAATTTTACTACAATAAGAGGAAGAATATTAAACTTTGAGAGGAGAATTTTAGATGGATTGCTTATTTTGTAAAATTATTCAAGGTGAAATCCCTTCCAAAAAAGTATACGAGGATGATGATGTCTACGCGTTTCACGATATTAACCCCATCGCACCTGTACATATCCTAGTCATCCCTAAAAAACATATTTCCTCTGTTATGGGCGTGGATGAATCAGATAAAGAACGAATTGGTAGTCTCCATTTGGCAATTCAAAAAGTAGCAAAAGAAGCTGGTTTGGAAGAAAACGGATTCCGCGTGGTGACAAATATCGGAAAGCATGGACAACAAACGGTCTTCCACTTGCATTACCACATTATCGGCGGCAGACAATTAGAATGGAATATGTAAGCTAATCCTTTGCATATAAATAAAAAAACACACAAACCAGTAAATCAAGCTGACTTGTGTGTTTTCTTTATTCAACTATCTAAAAAACGATGCATATCCTACTATTCCGGCTGTGGTTCAGAGGCTGGCTGAGACGTATTCTCTGTATGCTCCGGCTTTTGTAGCTTAAGTTTAAACAGCGGAATCACCGCACAGACCCCGATAATAAAAAATAATCCTGCTATCTGGTAGCTTCCCTGTAACGTAAAGGTTTCTTTTACAACACCAGATACGCTCATCATCACGACCATCATTCCGGAAAATAACGGGCTAAGCACGCCATTGACCCGCCCAACAAATTCTTCTTCCGCAGACATTAGGATCAATGTATTGACCCCAATGTGAATACAGGGGAAAAACAATCCATTAATAAATTGAAAAGCAAGGGCCAGCATAAAATTTTGTGAAAAACTAATGCCAATTACCGAAATTGCACTGCTAATCATTCCGATAGCTAATAGCTTCTGAGCAGAGATTTTTTTAGAGATCGCCATAACTAATCCCCCGCCTACCAGCATAGCCGCGCCATTGGTCATCAAAAACCATTGGAGGTTCTCTTTAGGCAATCCTAGCTGCTCCACTACAATAAATACACCCAAAGGCTGTAATAGCCCCACTGCTAAGCCTGCCATAATAAAGCATAAGCTGAGCGTCCGTAATACATTTTTTGACCAAACGTAACGGAATCCGTCAGTCATCTCTTTTAAAATACCAGTGGTAGCATCAATCTTCTTCGGCTTCAGATCAGCTGGTAATCTATAAAGCACCGCTGCTGAGACTAAAAAGGCAAGTCCAGTCAGGGCGATCGAAACGTCGATGCCGAAGCTCTGAAATACCATGGTACCAATAGCTGGTCCAACAATCATAAAGATTGCCATCAGTGTTTGAAACATCGCCATTCCTGCTTGCAACTGTTCTGCTGGAACATGCTGTTTAAATAGCTTCATTGCCGATGGTTGCGAAAATTGAGACAGGATAGCAGAAAACAGCGTAACAAAGAATATTGCTTTCCAAGACCCAAACATGAGAGTCAATAGAACACCAAAAACAGAAGCGGCACTTAAAATATCACACCACACCATTGTTCTTTTTGGTCTCCAACGGTCAGCAAACGTCCCGCCTATAAATGAGAAAATAAAGATTGGAGCAAATTCGGCTACAGAAATCATGGAGACCGCATAAGGATCATTATGGGTAACTTCCATAACATACAAAAGGATAGCAAAATTTCGCACCCAGGTACCTAGCTGTAAAAATACACCTGACAACAGAATAACGCGTATAAATGGATTTGATAAAATATGCGGTTTTTTTACGGTTTCCACCTGATTCCCCCCTTTAAATACATACTTCCTAGTAGAAGCATTCCTATATCC
>NZ_LSSO01000007.1:0-4555 GCF_001645205.1 Brevibacillus sp. SKDU10
TCCACCTCCAAACACGCAAAAATGTGGCAAGCTGGCAGAATCAGGTGGAGGACAGCGGACGGAAAAATATCATGAGCTTGGTTCTAATGGAGGGAATGTCGTTATTGAATACGACATGTACGGAGTACCTGATCGTATGGATGTCTTTTATCAAGATAATCTAGTGGCTAGTACTCATGGCGAAGTAAGTAACAAAGGGAGCCTGTCGTTTCAATATAATCCATTTGGTGGAATAACCCAGATTAAAGTCGTCGTATCATCAAGCAGCTCGGGTACGCAATGGGAATACTTGGTGCATTGTCCTAGTCCATAAGAGTAGGGGAGTTAAATAAAACATATAAGGGGTGTATGATATGCCTTTCATTGACACGACTGCTGCTACTTTTTCACCAAAAGTAACAGAGTCTGATTTACAAGCTCGATTAGGTGATCTGCTCGCAACAGCAGGCTGGAAGGTTGTGGCGAACTTTAAGAAGGTCATTTTTGATGCAGGCTTAACAAACCCACGATCGACGAAAACACCCAGCACAGTGTATCGAATAACGGTTGCCGAGCACTTTATTTATGCCAATCAGGAAAATAAGATGTTCGGGATTGCTATCGCTGGATCTTGGAGTCCAAAACTACTTGAGTATAAGTTCAGACCTGATAAAGATGCCTTAGCTGACTTTGCTGATTGGACAACAAATGAATTTAGAAAATATCGTTCTCCTCAAACATTATTTGTTTATATGGTTGAAGATTTAAAGGGCTTGACTCTGAATTATCCTGATATTGTCTTGGCTTGGGATACAAGTCTGGAAAAGGAACAATTGCGTGCAGCAGTCGATATTGAGGTGGAATCCAGTAAATGGAGCGATTCTGGGTCATCAAATGTGGTATTTACAATTGAAAAGGCTGAGGGAGGCCGAATGCAATCACCTGTCATGCAGGCAGGTCTTCGCACCAATTTATTGGAAAAATATTTCGAACCCTCTTACAATTCAGCTGTTCAGTTTACGAACTGGTGGGCTGATTCTGAGATATCAATCAAAGGGACTCTTTCTAAAACGAATCTATTCTTTGTTATGCAATGTGATAATGTGCCCGCACCTGAAGGGAACTTAGTCCCAAGCATTCCATTTTACTTTGGCAAGCTGGACCCGATTGAAGAAGGTGATAATGCTTACGCTTTGTTTGTAGGCAGTGTACCTATTGAGAAAAATCTCAAAGATATTACGGAATATGATTACGACAATACAGCTACTCGTCAGCCTAATATTATGCCGTTGTTAAAATCATATCCAAAATTCCCTGCTAACGGGCTGGATAACGTTTGTGTGCATCGCGGTAAGCTGGGTGCTCGCTATCAGGCGCACTATTTGTCCTGGAATGCGCCGCCTAATCAAATGCCGCCAGCACGATCTTCAGTCGATGGAAAACGAGATTACCCGCGAGCTTGGAATAACGCAGAAAATCCTTTATATAAATACAATTTTAATCCATCTCGATATAGTAGCAAGGTTCATACCTCCAAGGTATATGTAATCCATCCTGAGGAGGGTGTGCGGGGAACGTTAAAAGACACCATCGCATTAGCTGCGTTCTCCTTTCATACAAATAAATTACGGGTTAAAAAAGCTCATTGCCCAGACCAATTTGATGTATATCGTTATTTCATGGTCGAAGGTGTTTCTCCTCTTACCAAGAAGCCAGGGACTCAGTTCCGACCTGCGGGAATTGGTTTGTATTTGAACACGGTTGATAAAGAAGGAAAAGAAATCCCTACTCCTTAGGACTAGGTAAAACACGTAGAGAGGTGAATGCGTAATGGCATGGTTTGATGGAGATTCTACCATTCAATTGTTTCCTGATAAACTGGAAAAATTATTTAATGAGCATGGCTGGCAAACTTATGTGAAATATCGTGCAGTAACAGATCAGGCAAGGAAAGTGACAACTAAATTTGCAGATGTAAGATTGTTTCGATCTGTTGGAAGTGATGGTCAGGTTCGAAATTTTGGTATGGTTTATGGTTATGGTGGCAAATTCAAGAAGCCTGGTGAAGTAGATTATATTTCACAAAACTCAGTGTTAGGTGAAGCTGCATTCCTACCAGGTTCAACGACCCAATTACAAGTAATTGTGTACCCTATTGAAAAAGGCTCATTAATGCTTTACAAAAATGGAGTATTTGTTGATAAAGCCGAGTACAAGGTAGAGGACTTTACCGGAGTGATTACTCTTACTACTCCAGCAGACCCAAATGATAAATTCACGGCTTCCTATGCTCCAGCACCAAATGCACCTGATATGCCGAAAAGATTGTATTTCTTTACCTATGATGATGTTCGAAGTGAGAAGATTGTGCAAGGTATGGATGGCAATGTAAAAGTGGGTGATCCTGAATCTATTTTACCTGATGGAGACGGGGCTAAACGAAGCTTCCAGATACCGACAGCAGCTACCATTAAGGAAGGAACTGTACGTCTTTATATTAACCAGATTGAAATTTCGGCTGATGAGTACGAGGTAGATTATACGACTAACACGATCAAAATTCTTTCAACTCGTCCAGCCCCTGATTTAGGTTCGGAGCTACATGCTTCTTATGTACGTGTGTTAGTTGGAACAGGGACAAAAACAATTAACTATGGCGATATCTTAGTGAAAAAATTTGATCCAGATGACGGTAAGTCTATGATGGATGGTGTATATTCCGCCATTACGTATATTTATCCATCTATGCCAACTGCCTTGTCCTTTACACCTTTAGATCATTTTGATCGTGGTTGGCAGCGTGACTCAACAATGTTTTATTGGGGAAATATGACAAAGGACCGTATCGTTTTATTCCTACGGCCTGATCCAACAGCGGGTCCCGAGAACACCTATTATGCTCCTTTATATATTGGACGTATGACTACGCTTGGCAAATCTCCTCGTAAAAATCATGTAATTATATCAGGATGTCGTCAAAAAGATGAGATTAAATGGAAAAAGGATATGAAGCTAGGGGCGCTATTTGTTGACTATGGCAACCATACCTCAAATGGTAATAGTAGCGTTCAGTTGCAACAGTCTATTGGTGGTACGTACTATCAGGAGCATTATCTTGCGTTTATTACGCATGACAAAATGGTTGATGAAGGCGAATCGCGCTTTAATCCATCTGTTTATAGTGGGAAATATCATATTTCGCCAATGTATGTCGTCCATCCTAACGATGGTTTTGTTGGTAAACTGGATGAGTGCTACGCTATTCACCCTAAAAATATCTCCCAATTGGACGAGCTTGAAGTGATTGAAACTTCTGAAAATGAAGATCTAGGCAAAGGTGATGGAGTCAAAAAAACATTTCATCTTTCCCATCAGCCTTCATTAAAAGACGATGGAACCCCATTCAAGCTTGAGGTAAAGGTAGATTGTGCGTTGATGGTGCTCGGTAAAGACTATACGCTTGACTTTGAAACAAAGAGAATTGTGTTCTTAGACGGAAAAGAACCTGCAAAGGATGCAGAAGTACTTGCTACTTATGACTATAAGCAGTTGTATCGCTATACGTTAGCAGATACACCTGTATGTCCGTTAACGTTAGCGACCATTAGCCCGTTTGCACCTATCGGTCTTGGTATCCTAAAAGACACACTTGTTAAAAACAGCTAATAAGGCGGGGAGGTTGGCGGTGTGCTGAACGGTAAAAAATCTTACCTAATCAGTTTCACCGCCCTTTTTTCTAAAAAGGGCTATGAACTGGCGTTTGGTATAGACACAGTGTTTAATGGGACCAGAAATACTAAATACCATGTAACAGCCCCTGTTAACAGCACTTATAGAAGCCTAAAATTGGATACCTACAAGACAGCAAATAAAGTCCCAAACTCTGCTACCGGTCTGCTTGGAAAAAATATAAAGTTGGCTTCTAACGTGACAGAAGTGGAGGGAGTAGAAGTAGAGTTAGCTTTTGGTAATGTCGTATCCTATCTTTTGGACATCTATAAATACAGTAACGGGGAGTATGCAGGGAAAGAGAGCAACCATCATGACCTGTATGAAGGAACATCATTTTTAAATGTCCAGGAACAGATCGTCAGAACTACAAAAGCTGATTCTATTTTACATGCTAATCATGAACGAACGGTCTTATCAGAGACACTAGTCCCCGTTTGTCAGTCCTCATTTATCTATGGATCACCAAGCCTAGAGGTTTCGAATCAGCATACCATTAGGGCTTTAGGATATGTCCAGCATACTCAAACAGACACTAATTTTTTAGCAGATAAAATCTTAAATACCTACAAAGCAACGGTGGGGAATCAGGAGCTTGCATCCACCCGCAAAAATCTTGATACTTCTCATCCTAATCAACTGACGAAAAGTAAAAGGAAAACGCCAACCTATGATAGTGAGGAAATGCTCCTTCTTCAAAACACTCTTTATGAAAAAGAAGCCGAGCTACAAAAGACATATCTGACTAGTAAAATTGATTACGATCTAGAGAATCTAGGAAGTAAAACTGCTGTTCGTCTTCACGGAGAGATGCTTGATGCAAAAGGGGAACAGAATGCTCTTGGAT
>NZ_LSSO01000008.1:0-29066 GCF_001645205.1 Brevibacillus sp. SKDU10
CAAAACGGGGGCTTGACCAGATAGAAAGTCCTAAGCTATAGGGCTTTTTTATTTTGGTCTTGTAACGTTTACATTTTGTTGTTCCTCCATATACTGATAAAAAGGAGGAGAAAGGATGAAGGCTGGTCCTAAGCAAAATGTTTTTGTTCTGAAATGCTACCCCCAAAGAATTCCGAATGAATCCATGAAACAAATCATTAAAAATCGCACAGAAAATGCAAATCGAATCCTTGCTCATTGGAATCAATATACAGAGCGAATTCGTTTTCTTATGAAATAAGATACAGGTATAACGATAAATGCAGGAAGGCACAGAGGATTTTTATGACATCTGTGCCTTTTTTGAGTGCGTTTTTTTTACAATTTAGTTGGTAGATATGATATCTTCTTGGAGGATTTGTTCTGCTAAAGCTAAATCTACATGCAGTTCTCTATCCTCCTCAAGCTTTGGTATTACACGACGCAGACGCTGATATGCTTTTGATGTTCCTTCTCCTAGTTTTCCAGTCGAGAATTCAATCGCTTGGCCAGCACAAATATATTCAATAGCTAAAACTTTACGTACATTGGCTAAAACGGTACGAAGCTTACGCGCTGCGGTCGTTCCCATACTTACATGATCCTCCTGATTGGCAGAGGACGGGATAGAATCAACAGAAGCAGGGTGACATAGGACCTTGTTCTCAGAAACGATCGAAGCAGCTACATATTGGGCGATCATAAATCCAGAATGCAAGCCGCCATTGGGTGTTAGAAATGCTGGTAGGTTACTGAGCTGAGGGTTAACGAGACGCTCTGTCCGGCGTTCCGAAATATTAGCTAACTCAGACATAGCAATAGCTAAAAAATCGGCTACCAACGCCATCGGTTGACCATGGAAATTACCGCCTGAAATGACATCTCCCGTTTCAGAAAATAAGATAGGATTATCTGTGATACTGTTGCATTCACGTGTTACTGTTTGCCAAACATACTCCAGTGTATCACGAGTAGCCCCATGTACTTGCGGGATACAACGCAGACTGTAGGCATCCTGTACTCGAATTTCTCCTTGTTCGGTTGTGCGTTCACTATTTGCTAGATGTTGTAACATCCGTCGCGCAGACTCTTGCTGACCTGGATGAGGCCGTACAGCATGCAATTGTGCATCGTATGCTTTGGGAATTCCGTGAAGCGCTTCCACTGTTAACGAAGCAATAACCTCAGCATTTTCCATAAGAGAACGAGAATCATAAAGAGCAAGGCATAAGAGAGCGGTCATTGTCTGTGTACCATTTATTAATGCTAATCCCTCTTTGGCTCCTAGACGAACAGGAGTCAGATTAGCTTTTTGCAAAGCATCCTTTCCTGACATCCGCTTTCCTTGATATTCGGCTTCTCCCTTACCCAGCATCACCAATACCATGTGTGCTAAGGGAGCCAAATCACCACTAGCCCCTAAAGAGCCCTGCTGAGGAATAATGGGATGAACACCACGATTGCACATCTCTACTAACAATTGAAGGGTCTTTAAATGAATGCCTGAAAAACCTTGGGATAAAGCATTGATTCTTAGGATCATCATGGCACGAACCACCTCGGCAGGATAAGGCTCCCCCATTCCGCAAGCATGGCTCATAATTAAATTTTCCTGTAAATGGCTAACATCTTCCTGAGAGATCATGACGTCTGAAAATTTACCAAACCCTGTAGTGATTCCATACACGGCTTTATCTTCACGGATTATTTCTTCCACCATTTCACGAGAGTGGAGTACTTTGGCCACAGCATCAGAAGAAAGAGAAATAGGATGATGCTTACGAGCTACCATAACAACCTGTTCAATTGAAAGAGAAGTACCGTCTAATGCTATTGCGTGTTGAATGGACATTATAAATTTCCTCCTTTAGCAGAGCAGAGAGCGAAAATAAAAAGGGGCTAGGAACGAATTCCTAACCCCTTGTTACCCTGATATATAGTTGACATGTCACATTTATATTGGCATGTTACCCTCATTCGCTATTCCTCGCTTTTCTTAATATCGTTATTATGTCAAACGGATAGCTTGAGTGTCAATAAGAGTGTTTGTATAAATAGGCTTTGGGCGCAGGTCTTCACCCAAATTGGGCATTGGTCAGGGGTGCATATACTGGTTATTTATCATACCATGCTATATGTCATGTAATAATGAAAGGATGGGGTTAATCGAATGGAAAGTAGTAGCATATATATGCCTGCCAGGGAAAAATATCCGCCTAAGGAAATGATGCCAGTAAGGCCACCAAAAAAGGAATATCCCAGAATGCCTGCAAGGCCTATGCAACCAATGCAACCAATGCCCAGGCTTCCTAGGCAAAGACCTACTGCCCCCGTGGTACAGCCTAAAATAGAGATCTATATCTTTAAGTATCATTTCCATTATGAAAAAATGATGGGCTATGAGGACAAATGCATGCGATATAAAAGATCTCCAAGGCACTATCACAAATATTATCAAATGTATAAGCATCACAAGAAAAAAATGAATTATTACTACCAAAAATGTTATGCTCACAACTATCATCCAAGTGATTCATGTAGCTCGCATTCTGCCTCTCATTCCTACTCCGCATCCAGTTGTTCATCTTCAGCTTCTAGTTCTTCCCATTATGTAAAGCCTTACAAAGATGGCGGATGTAAGTGCGGAGGTAAATGTGGCGGCGCATGTGGCGGCGCATGCAGCGGTAAGTGTGGTCGGTGGAAAAAATAGTCGCTAACAAGCATAAACGTTTCATATTAGTTAGGTCCCACTATCCCTGTGATTGTGGGCTTATTTTTGTACATAGGTTTATAGATAAATGGATTCTTGAGTCTGATTATTGGCCAGCATTTCATTACGCAGTTTCAAAAGGGCTTCATCCTTATTTTTACATTCAAGCATAATATCAACATTATAGTCCTCTAATAGAGGGAGATATGACATAAAGTCCTCATACAAAATATCATCTGCGTGACTGCGATACTCTTTGTCAGATTTAGGTGTAGAAAAGTGCATTTTAACGGTCCGAGTTCCCCACGTTTTGATGATACGGGGTAAGTATTCAGCTAAATCCTCATCATTATGAAGGCAGCGATGATGATGGATATCGAGTACCATAGGTATCTTAATACGCTCACATAAGTGTAAGACTTCGCGCATAGTAAAAGAGGTATCGTCATTTTCTACGACGAGGCGCTTTTTTATTTTCTCCGGTAGCTTTAAAAAATTCTCCTCAAATCGATTAAGTGAGCTTTCTTTATCACCATAAACGCCTCCTACATGGGTGACTAACACTGAGTTTTCATCGAGGCCCATGAAATCAAAGACAGAGGCATGATAATAAAAATCCTTAATGGTGCTCTCCAGAACTTTTTTAGATGGTGTATTTAAAATGCTGTAATGACCTGGATGGGCGGTCATTCGTATGCCATGCTCACGAATATATTCCCCTACCTTATTAAAATCCCAAGTAAATTCCTTTGCCCAATCCCATTGCTCTGCAACAGAATGTGTAGCAAAAGGCACAAATTCAGAAGGCAATCGGTATAGAAATATTCCATGCTCCACGTTGTATTTCAACAGATCTAAGAGATTAAAAAAATTCGTTTGCATGATTTTTCGTAGTTTTTTTAACTGATCAGGAGGAGTAAGCTTAGCTAGTTGTCCCAATGTCGTTTTTTTATTTGGATTGTTCTTGGTTGCCATACTGATGCAGGCATAGCCCAGACGGATCAATCATGCTCATTCCTTTCTCCCAATGGTTGGTTAGGTGTAGTATTACCCGATCTCATGAAAAAAAGAATACATGAATGTAAGAAGAAGGTGGAAACATAAGCATGATCTGGATTATAGAGGAGGAGTTAACATGGCAGAACATTTATTAGCCGAACAATATCGGGATGGCCTTCAGACATTTGGACAAATGATGCCAAATGTATTGCAAGCCTACAATCAATTTACGAGCGCTTGCTTTGCTTCAGGTGCGATTGATAGCAAACAGAAGCACTTAATGGCCCTTGGAATTTCTTTATATGCAGGTAATGAGCACTGTATTGTCTATCATATGGAGGCTGCCTTAGCTGAAGGTGCTAGCCAGCAGGAGATTGCAGAAACAGTGGGCGTCTCTGGAGCATATGGAGGCGGAACAACTTTTTCGCATGGTGTTATTTTAGTTACCGAGGTTATGAAAGAAAAGAATCAAATTCAATAAAAGAATACGGTAAAAAAGATGGTAGCCAGAAAATGGCTCAACCATCTTTTTTACAAGTAGCTTGGGGCAATACGCAATGCATTTTTTGACTACATTAAACGCAAGTGTTAGCAAGAGTAGGAGCAACTTTCTCCATTTTTTTAGCTTGGATTTTCATAATGGTACCCCCTTTGTATTGTAAGTTTATTCATTTGTAGCTTTCAAAAGAGACGACCTAATTCTAAATTAAACGCAAGTGTTAGCAAGAGTAGGAGCGACTTTCTCCATTTTTTTAGCCTGAATTTTCATAAGTAGTACCTCCTTTATTATTTGTTTTTGTAAGACATGCTCAGTATAAATTATATTCTGAATATTTACAATATTTTTTTGATAAACTATTTTTAGATATATTAAAATAACGCTTATTGATTTCTGACAACATTTTTACAGATGTCCGGAATTTGGAAGAAAAACGATTGTAATCATGCTTTTTCGCAATCTTTTCGTGAAAAATGTTGTATAATAGGAATATAAGAGGGAAATAACGGAGGATATCGTATTTACGATAGATGTTACATAACGGTTCACGGAGAGGAGAGATGGGAATTTGACCAATGTCACCTGCCAAATTGCTCCCGGTGTTTGGACGATTATCACTTATGAAGACTCATGGAAAAGTTACATCAATAATTATGTAGTGGAACGAAATGGACGGTTTTATTTAATTGATACAAATCTTAAAAAGCATCGTTCGTATTTTCAGCAAGCACTTGAGGATATTGGTGCCACTTCAGATAAAGTGGAAGATGTGCTATGTACCCATCGTTTGCCTGATCATATTGGAAATGTGGAGTTGTTTTCCACCAGCCAAAATTGGATTCACCTGCATGATTTTTTTGAACTAGATGATTTTTCGCAAACGTTATTCGGTCATTCCTTTACGGGAGAAAAAGGGCAGATTGGGCTGTTTTCATTTGTGAACTTACCAACTTATACAGAGGGCTCAGTAGCTTTTTTTGATTCCGAAACAAATATTTGTTTTATTGGCGATCACCTTCATTTTTTTGGTATGGACATTGAGCAGGTGATCGGTTATCAGGAGAAATGTCGAAAAGAACTTATTTTTTATTTCGGGGCATGGTTACAACGTTGTCCTGATGTAGACCAGGTTATGGGATTTCTAGAAGCAACCAAATCATTACTACAGTGGCCCATTGAAATATTGGCAACAGGGCATGGTCCGATTCTACAAGGTAATATTCCGCAATTCCTCCAGGAAATCGTGGAGATATTGTCTCAATACACGGAGCAGCGCTTGGCTTGAATCCATGAAGAGATGGCCTAGTAACAAAAAAAGCTCTTAGCTCTAAGGCTGTAAAAATAATATATGACGAATGCATAGTAGGAAAACAAAAAACCTTGTCCACAGTCTGACCCGATTCTTCAAGTGAATCGGGTTTTATAGGCTGAGAATATTACGCAAATGGGCATTTTTTACATGTCTTAAAGTTTCAGTCATTGCCAAGTACTCTTATTTCGACGAGGAAAGGGAGAGATCGGATGAAGCTGAGGGAAATTTTCTTAAATAGCAGAGGTCTTAGTTTAGGCGATTACGGTTATACGCGTGATCCAGGGGAAATTGAACTTCCATGGGGAGATAAAATTTGCAAAATAGACTATTAAAAAAATAAAAACCAATTATATCAAGTAAGGCTCATGATACAACTGGTTTTTAATATGATTAACATTTTCTTACTTTATATCTAAAGATAAATGTACATTTGTACTTAATTAAGAGACATGTTTACTAGAATACTTGTACTAATCTATGAGCATTATTTGTAATATCATATACACTCACTTGTAATTTGCTTCCATAAATACCCTCTATTTTTGCTTTACCATTAAGCGTTAAATTCTTATTATTATCAAAGGAGATTCCGGTAATTTGATTTCGTTGATCATTCGTTAAATCTTTCAACATGTCTGCTGTAGCATAGGTGTAGGACTGCTCTTTATCACGTCGAGGGAATCCAGGACCAACATATGTTGCATTTACTGTTAATTTTGAATTTACATTGGTTGCTTTACCAGTGAAGTCTATATCCCCTGCGAAGCTTTTCTTGTATAGATTTACTACCACCTTATAGGTCTTACCTGCTGGTACCTTGATGTTTTGAGGAGATGCTGTAAGCGTCTTCGTTTCTGTAGTTGTGTTCGTTGTACTCGTAGCCGAATTGAATTCTGCACTCAGTTTATTCCATCTTTTAATAAAATAGGAATTTTGAAAATAGTATCTCCACTGCCTCCAATTTTAAATCCATTTGTAACAGTAGAACTTACAGTGTCTGTAACTGAATGAGAATAGGATGCTGTCGTAAATGTTTGATCTTGATCCGTAGTATTTTGAAATTCGTTTTCACCTATATATTCTGGTTGTAAGTCATTATATGTTACGTTATTTATATCAGAGGCGTTAGATCTAAGGACATAGTAGTCTTTTTTTCTTTTAATTGGTTTACATAATAGTAAGTCGAGATTTCTTTCCCCCGAAGATTATTTTGGTAATAAAAATCAGAAATTTTGTTCATCTGTTCGTCAACGTTAGTAACATTGGAAGAGTAGGCAGATTTGACAGAGGATTTATGAACATTTCCTAGTAAACCATTTCTTATCATATCACTTTTTTCTTCCGTTATTTTCATATTGTCAGTATTTTGTTCCGTGTTGCTGACTGCATAAGATGTTACTGGATAGACAGCGATTTGGGATAAGACGGCCGAAATTGTAAGACATTTGCATATTCTTTTTAGTTTCATACAATTCACTCCTCTTATATTGATTTCGAATATACAATCGGAATGTGACCCAATTATTTCTTCTTTGCTTGCAAATTCATTATACAGAAAATAGAAAATCATGTTGTGAAATTATTCACATATAATACCAAGTTTCTTTTTTATAAATATCTTTAAAAATCTTATCGGAGAAGGGGCAGCGGCCAATTTTTGCCCTAGCAAAAAAAACTTGTGAGCTGAAGGGAAATGGCTCCTAGCCCACAAGTAAAAACCTCACCGAATCATCCTGCATGAGAAGCTGCTTTTGTCCATTCATGTAGACGCAAATCAAGTTCTTCTTTACGGAGAAACAGCGTTTGAGAATATGCGTAATTCCTGATTTTTTCAATATGCTCGACTGCAAGCGTATAACGGCCTGCTGCGGCTTCTATTTCAGCTAAACAAAAATAATGCAAGGCAGGTCGGATTCGTCTTCGCTGTAATAACGAGAAGGCGTGCTTAGCCGCTGGAAGGTCACCCATTCGAGCTTGGCAGCAAACAATGATGCCCAGAGCACTATGCATGCGCGGATCTCTTTTATATAGATGTATGCCAATTTGCAGAGCATCCCGATATCGTCCCCGATAATAGCAGGCAACAGCCAAATTGTAAAAGAGATGCTGTAAGAGAGCACGGTGAAATAGTGTGGGTGATTCTTTACACAAGATAATAGCCTGCGTAACATATGACTCAGCTGCATCGTACTTCCCTTGTAGCAGCTGTTGACTCGATTTGTCGAGTAGCGCTACCGAGCGCTTTTTGTTTTTTAGATAAGAAGTCTCCAGGATCGTTTGCATACGCTCGGGGTTTCGCTTGCATAACAACGTTCTGTAATAGTAGCGAAAAGGCCACTGCAAACGGAGTAAGCCAACGAATAAAACTACTGCCAATCCGGTCAGTGTAGCAGGCAACGTCATCTGAAAATAATGCATATGAACCCTACTCCTCTTCCGTTTTTTCCGTCAAAAAAGTATCTTCATGATATCACAGCTAAGATGACAGGTATAGGGAGGGCTGTGTCTGAGTCGGCTGAGAAAAAACGCACAATGGGAAGTGTCGCACCTATTTTTTTGCTATGCTATAATTATGATCGTTGTGTAGAGTATTTATTCTTTTTCGAAAAGAGAGGCGACTTCCATCATGGATAAGTTCAAAGATAGCATGTTGCAGTTGATTGTGGAGACCTCCACTAACCTGCCGCCAGATGTTCGTCATGCCATTAACGCTGCGAAAAAAAGAGAGGATGCTGGCACGCGTGCTGCTTTATCGCTCACTACCATTGCGCAAAACATTAAGATGGCTGAAGAAAAGGTTTCCCCAATTTGTCAGGATACAGGAATGCCTACATTTGAAATTAAGACACCGGTAGGAGTTAATCAGATCGTGATGAAGAAAGCGATTCTGGAAGCGATTGCAGAAGCGACACGTACTGGTAAATTACGTACGAACTCTGTAGACTCCTTAACAGGTGCCAACTCTGGAGATAATATTGGACCTGGAACACCTGTTGTTCATTTTGAACAATGGGAAGAGGATTACGCCGAAGTGAAGTTAATTCTTAAAGGTGGCGGCTGTGAAAATAAAAACATACAATACTCTCTTCCCTGTGAGCTTCCCCACTTAGGAAAAGCTGGTCGTGACCTGGACGGCATCCGCAAATGCATCCTGCATGCCGTCTATCAGGCACAAGGGCAAGGCTGTAGCGCTGGCTTTATCGGGGTAGGTATTGGAGGAGACCGTACAAGTGGCTACTCACTTGCCAAGCATCAATTGTTCCGCAGCGTAGATGATTCCAATCCGATTCCTGAGTTAGCTGAGTTGGAAGACTATATTATGCAAACAGCAAATGAACTGGGGATCGGAACCATGGGTTTCGGCGGAAATACAACCCTGCTTGGCTGTAAAATTGGCGTAGAAAATCGCTTGCCAGCTAGCTTTTTCGTCTCTGTAGCTTATAACTGCTGGGCATTCCGACGTCAAGGGGTGCATATTAACCCAGAAACCGGAGAAATCATCCGTTATTTATATACAGAAGAAAATCATGTGGAAATGGACATGACCTCCGCAAGCGAGGAACAAACAGAGCGTCGTAAGGTTGTATTGGAGGCCCCAATAACAGAAGAACAGATTCGCAGTCTTAAAGTGGGTGATGTTGTCATTATTAATGGTATGATGCATACCGGCCGCGATGCCTTGCATAAATACTTAATCGATCATGATTGTCCAATTGACCTAAATGGCGGCATTATCTATCACTGTGGACCAGTTATGCTAAAAGATGAAGAAGGGAACTATCATGTCAAAGCAGCAGGTCCTACCACTAGTATTCGTGAGGAGCCATATCAAGGCGACATCATGAAAAAATTCGGAATTCGAGCGGTTATGGGAAAAGGTGGTATGGGTCCTAAAACATTAAAGGCCTTACAAGAGCATGGTGGCGTATACTTAAATGCCATTGGTGGAGCTGCGCAATACTACGCGGATTGTATCGAGCAGGTAGAGGGCGTGGACTACTTGGAATTCGGTATTCCAGAAGCAATGTGGCATTTACGTGTTAAAGGGTTTGCCGCTATAGTCACAATGGATTCACACGGCAACAGTCTACATGCTGATGTAGATAAGGATTCTGCTGAGAAGCTCGCGAAGTATGCAGATCCCGTTTTTTAATAAGAAAAAATTAGTATTCTAAATCAAAACGTAGTATTTAAGAGCATAGAAAAGGAAAAGACCTTGCAACGCTAACAAGCAGCGAACGCAAGGTCTTTTTGTCCATCGATTTAGAAGACAAGTAAGGACAGGGTCAGCATCAGAAGAAAAGGAGAGGATGCCCGTTCCGAGAGAGGTACAAAAGAGGAGTAAGGGTTGCGATACAATGAAGAAATAAAGGAGCTTTTACCTTCCACTACTTGTCATGTCATAGGTTGATGCCTACCTTTTAAAAAATGGGTATTCGTTTATCTCCTCTCAACCAAAACGGGCATAGGGTACTACATAGAAGATAACTTTCTATAGGGAGCTGGTACGTATGAATTATATTGTTCAACGTGGGGATACACTATATGCTATTGCTCAACGCTTTGGAGTGCCTATCGATGTACTTATTCGTGTGAATCGTCTATATCCACCATATGAGCTGTACGTTGGTCAAACTCTTTTCATTCCTGATCAGGAGCCTGATCCATCACCCGATGATGCGGATGAGGAACGCAGAATCGCACGTTTAGAGCGTGAGGTAAGGAGACTAAATGAAAGGTTTAGAGAGTTAAATCGTCGCGTCAGAGTTTTAGAACAACGTCGCCGTACTTAGTAACTACTAGTATGCTATGCATGGGAGGGGGGAGCTGTATCCGCTCCTCTTTCTTTTTTGACAAAATTCCACTACTATAATGGTGATAAAGATGCGGGCGATGGGAGGAATACGTAATGAGTAACAAGTGGAGAGTAGCTTTAATCCAAATGGATGTCGTGCTGGGAAATCCAGAGGCAAACAGAGAAAAGGTAAAGAAAATGACCGAAAATTTACGCGAATCAGGCAAAGGGATTGATGCATTATTGCTGCCCGAATTATGGGATACTGCCTATGATTTGGAGCGCCTAGACGAGATTGCGGATGAGCAAGGGAAAAATGCCCAGATGTTTTTAAAGGAACTTGCTCGATCACTACATAGTTATGTATATGGTGGCTCTATTGCTGAACATAAGGAAAATGGAGTCTATAATACCTCCTATGTGTTTGATAAGCAGGGAAATTTGGTTGGCTCCTATTCCAAAGCTCATTTATTCAAGCTAATGAATGAACACCAGTTTCTGCAATCAGGTGATCAACTGGGCTTGTATCAAATGGACAATCAGAAGGTGGGAGCGGTTATTTGCTATGATATTCGTTTCCCGGAATGGATTCGTCTGCATGCAGTTAAGGGGGCAAAGGTCATGTTTGTATGTGCTCAGTGGCCAAACCCGAGACTGGCTCATTGGCGCGCCTTATTGATTGCCCGAGCGATTGAAAATCAAATGTATGTCGTTGCTTGCAATCGAGTAGGAAGCGATTCTGCGAGTAGCTTCTTCGGTCACTCCATGGTGATTGATCCATGGGGAGAAGTGATTGCTGAAGCTGGTGAAGAAGAAATGATTCTAACTGCTGAGATCGATTTGGATATTGTCGATGAAGTTCGTTCTAAGATTCCGGTATTTACTGATCGTCGTCCTGATATTTACAACTAAGAAGGCATGGTTGATTGTAGCCTGGAGAAAATGGTCGGTATCTATGCTTCTGCCTACAGCGTTTGCCCCTTTTTTACATAGCCTATAGTAGGAATGTTAGGAGGTGGAGAACAATGGCTGGACTTAATAGCAAAGGGATGATGCACCATTTTTTAGGGATTCGTACAAAAGTTGTTCAAATCCGAGAGTTAGTGGAGACAGTGGACACCGTATTTACTTCATTCGATCGAATGGGTGAATTAGGGAAAGCTGTTAACCCTTTTAAGGCTAAAAAAACAAAAGAGAACATTCCGCACGATATGGACTAATATGGGAAATACACGTTGAAAGGTTGCCTAGTGAAGGGCAACCTTTCAACGTGTTGGAAGATCCTTTTTTATATTCGGCGTACCCTATTGAGAATGATCTTTAAATAAGTGCCTTACGCTCTTTAAAATCAGTATCCAGGTAATAGCTATGATATACGAGCAGATTTGGGCCTGCACATTCTGCATTTGGGCAAAAACAATTAATGGATTGATTGAGAGAGTGACTTTGCCAACGAGCGAACATAGTCTCTAGGCTATCTGTCTGAATATTTCCTAGAATGCCTACATCCCCAAAGTCAGTAACGGTTACATCTCCGGTAAATATGTTGATATTTAAGCGACAGCGTCCATCAGGGTCGTTACGTACAGTTACATTCTTAGCTTGACGCAGACGAAGAATAAGCTCCTGATCATCATGGTCTTGGCTACATGCGAAGAATGGCAGGGTACCGAACAGCATCCACATCTCTTCATCGCGAACATCTAAGAGGCTGTGAATAGATTCACGTAATTGAGGCAAGCTCAGCACTGGTAAATTTTTGGCGAAATCGCTTTGATACATAGGGTGCACCTCGTGGCGAACACAACCCATTTCTTTAATTAGCTGATGAATCTTCGGGAGCTTTTGCCACGTCCGAGTATTCAGCATGCTTTCGGCAGAGACGATTACACCTGCATGTGCTAATTTTTTTGCATTGTCCATCGTCAATTGGTACAGTTTCTCTGCTTGGGTGAGTGAAACCTTTTGCGGACTATTTACGTATACCACTTCATGAAAATCCTCAGGCTTACTGTAGTTCCACGACATATGCATTACATCAATGTAGGGCAAAACAGCCTCGTAACGGGAGAATGGCAGAGATAAATTGGAGTTAATCTGTGTACGCAAGCCCCGATCTGTCGCATACTGTAAAATTGGTGCGATTACATTATTTACTGTCCGTATGCTGTACATCGGTTCCCCGCCTGTAATGCTAAGGGTTAACAAATCCTTGGCTTCATCTAGACGCTGTAGGATAAGTTCCATTGGCAAGTGTGGATCGTCTTTTATCCGTAATGTTTCACCAACAGCGCAATGTTCACAGCGCAGATTGCATAGATTGGTCACAGTAAACTCGATACTGGTCAATTTGTAGGCAGGTGGTGTAGCATTATATAAAGGCTCCCAGGGGTCCTTTTGAGGTGTAATGGGTGTAGTTGGAACAAAGCGTTTCAATGGTGAAACCTCCTTAGTAGAAACATAACGTGGCCTCAGTAGCTTTAGATGAGGCTATATGAACAAACACCATTATAACCATAAATGGAGAGGGTGAGAATACCAACACCATGATTGCAGGCATTTCATTTGGCAACGGAGTCTTTTATCACAACAAAAATGTCATTGCATGTGCCGAGGTAAAGAACGGTGTCATCCACACATGGGCCGAGAAAATGGGGATGAGAACGCTATGTAAAATGTGGTGGCGGATTGTCAGCTCACTGCCTTGGTACTATCATATCCTACATTTGTTGATGATTTTGTATGTTTTTTTTCCGGTTTTAGGAGAATTTGATCCATTGTGGTTGGTAGTTTATGGAGCAGGCTTTCATTTTATTTTTCCAAAACGATTAAAACAATTTCATGGAGCTGAGCATAAAGTTTTTAGCTACTATGGGGAAGTTAAACCAGAGAATTGGGAAAAAATAAAGCAGGCTTCCATTATCAATCGAGGCTGTTCAACGAATATGGTTACTTTTTTCTTTGTTTTTTTTCTTCCAACCATTTGTTTTTTCCAACTGTGGATAGCCATTTTGATTGGACTTGTTGGAATAGGAATATGTAATCTATTATCCAAATATGCACCAAGGCTAATTGAGCCATTGTATCGTGTATCGGGCTTCTTGCAATATTATCTTACAACAAAGGAACCGGAGCGCATACATATGGATACAGCGATTCGGTCCTATGCGTTGTTTATTTATTTTCGAAATATGGAACCTTATTTGTGAAAGGAATATGAAAGATTGAGATAAAAGAAAGCGAGTGGGAACAGATCCATGAAGGTTAGAAAAGACATCGTAGCAAGTATCACAACAATATTTGCAATCATTGCGGCTTTTTGTATGCCTGCCGAGATACAAGCGGAAAAACCACATACCCCTAGCACTGTACAAGCGAGTACCTTCACTGATATAGATGAACATTGGGCGAAATCTTACATTCAATTTCTTGCCGAGCGTGGTATTGTAAAAGGAAAATATATTCCGTTTCGTCCGAACGCTCCGATTTCTCGGGGAGAGGCAATTGCTTTGTTGAATCGGGTAACGCAGTATTCCTACGGAGTTGTAGCTCCTCCTGCTGGAGCAGCTAAAGTAGATAAACGATATCCGCTCGTTCAAGAAATCAAGCAGGCTGTAGGTACGATGAATGCTATGCTGTATGCGGATCAGAAGGCATATACACGTTTTAATCCAGGGGATAATGCCTTATACTTACTTCACCTCAGTGCAGTTAAAAAACCAATGAAAATGGGAGCTATCTTAGAAAGCGATTGGTGGTTATCCGCTGAGCATTTACAAGCACCATTAAATCGAGAAGAAGCTAGCATGCTGCTGTTTCATACGATTCTGCCGAATATTCGACATGATTTACATATAGAGCCGGCTAAAATTCAGGAGGGTTTAAACGGCTATTATCAGGCGACGCTTTCGAATGCGTATCAGGATACAAAATCGTTGTATGCTACCGGAATTAAAGGCTATCAATTACTGGAAGATAGCACAGGTTTTTTTCAGCCAACCAAGACTATGACTCGGGCCCAATTCGCGGTTATTTTACAGCGGCTAGTGATCGCCAATGAGAAGCAAAAAGAAAAACAATGGAACGGCTCAGTGCAACAGCAAACACGTATCAGCAATCTGATGCTAACAGCGGCCACTCATGCTTATCTTAGGAAGAACGAGCAATTGATGACGACCTACTTCGGGAAAGAGGCCTTACAGACTATAGAGAAGCTACGCCCGCTACCTTTGCATGATGTTTTGGGTAGCTATCAGGTGATGGATAGTAATGAAAGTACCATAAAGGCTAAAGGCGCTTATTTCTCTACGATGACTGGTAATTATGAAGTGGAGTATGAAATGGGTAAAAGCGACCAGAGTAGCAATCCGTACGGCTGGATCATTACGAAAATTACTCATATCCAAAAATAAAGAAACGATCGTATCCTTGATAGAAGAGGGTACGATCGTTTTTTGTTTTTACCTTGAAAGTGGATTTTCTTCCAGCTTTCGATACATTTTTCCTTTATCCACATAAGACTGACGAACACGGCGTAAATCCTTAAAATCGTCTTCGTTTAATTCGCGCCCTACCTTAGCGGGAGAGCCTACGACCAATGTCCGAGGGGGGACTTTCATACCGGGTGGAACCAAAGCACCCGCTGCAACCATAGCCTCTTCACCGATCTCAGCGCCATCTAGCACAATAGAACCCATACCGATCAAAGCGCCTTGGCGTACGGTGCAGCTATGTAACACGGCGTTATGGCCAATTGTGACATCATCCTCAATAAGGAGTGGACAAAGAGGACTTTGGTGGAGAGTGCTATTATCTTGAACACTGACTCGTTTCCCAATAACAGTAGGAGAGACATCGCCTCGTATAACCGAATTGTACCAGATGGATGTCTCTTCACCGATGATAACGTCACCCGTGACAACAGCACCTTTGGCGATAAACACGCTAGGATGAATCTGTGGCTCTTTACCTTCAAAAGGGAGTAGTAGCATGAAAAATAAGCCTCCTGTTCGATGATGAATATTTCATTTTTGAGTAAAATGTAGAGTTGCAATACTCTTTTTATAATTCTAACACACAACGATCTACCAAGCTTTGCTAAGGCATTTCTGATTGATTAATCGCTTTGTCTTTCGTCTTTTATAGTAATCGTCTCAGCTCTTTCTTCATAGATAAAAGGATAAGGAGCGTTTTTAGAATGTTCGTCAAACCTTTCTTTAGTCAGAGCATAAAATAAATGATCTTCCCATTTACCGTTGATTTTAAGATAAGTGGCACCGAACCCCTCTTTGACGAATCCTGCTTTTTCCAAAACCCGTTGAGACGCTCGATTATGTGGCATGATATTGGCTTGCAAACGATGCAAAAGAAGTCTATTGAAGGAAAAGGACATGATGAGATGGAGAGCTTCAGTCATATAGCCTTGGCTTTGACAGGAATGGTCTAGATCATAACCGATAAAAGCATTTTGAAAAGGACCGCGAAATACTTGGGATAGTGTTACTTTTCCAACAAGGCGTTCACTAGCTTGCTCAAAGATACCAAAAGAATATCGTTGATCCTGTTCAACCTCTGTCCATTGAGTAGTTTGATTTATGGCATTTTCGAGTGTGAAATAACTCTCGTCACGCTAAAGGGACATACGGCGCATGAAATTGTTGATTCGCAAGTAAATAAGTAAGAAAAGATTCTGCATGTGCAGGTGTTAGTAATTGTAAAAAAATAAGCCTACCCTTTATTCGCAGGGTAAATACATTCATTTTCAAACCTCCTAAAAACAAAGTAAATAAGAATAAACATGATATTTTACATCTTTTAGCAGCGTTTCCAGAATGTCAAGGTTGAATTGTACCCCTATATATGATAGATTAATTCTTAGTAAAGGCAAGGATTGTGGGTAGTCGCTGTTGTCACCAGCTTGTCTGGGAGACGATAGAGGAAAGTCCAGGCTCGCCCGGGCTGCGATGCCCGGAGTGTTCGTACCTAGTGCAAACTAGGGCAGTGAGGTTCGCCTCATTGACGGCGCAGAAAGGGTTCTCCCTGAGACCCAAGTACGCTGAAAGTGCCACAGAAACGTAGCTTCTCTGGCGACAGAGAAGATGGAACGCGGTAAACCCTGCGAGCGAGAAACCCAAATTAGGTAGGGGAACCGTCTGGACGGAATTGAACGAAAAGGACGGATGGCAAAAGAAATTTTGCCATAGATAGATGACTACAGCTCTTCGTGCGAGGGGAAGGTCCGTTTGCAGCACGAGAGATACAGAACCTGGCTTATAGCATTCCTTGCTTATTCACTATTTTTTAAGTATAAATGGAAATGAAATGATAAAGCAACAAACAAATATGATCGTATTAAAAGGAAAAACCGGTGCAGCAACGCGCCGGTTTTTTTGTTTCCTTACATGATGCGTACTTTGTATTTTTTCATCCAGAAGTCTACTTGCGCTAAAAAGGCAAACATCTGAGGAGTGCTCATTAATTGACCAAAAAAAGGAATCTCAATCGCAGATGCATCTGTTTGTAGGAGAGTACGTAGGTAAGGAACATCTAATAGAGTATGAAGGGGAGATCTGTTATCATCTAAAACATCGGTAAGCCACTGCCTTGTTGCTTGGGCATATGCGGGATTATGTGTTTTGGGATAAGGACTTTTTTTACGATATAACACATCAGAGGGCAAGATTCCTTCCAAAGCTTTGCGCAAAATGCCTTTTTCCCTGCAATCGTACATTTTCATCTCCCAAGGTACATTCCACATGTATTCTACAAGTCGATGATCGCAAAAGGGTACACGGGCTTCTAGGCTAGCCATCATACTCATGCGATCCTTTCGATCCAGTAACGTATTCATAAACCAGACATGATTTAAGTAAAACATCTCGCGCCGTTTTTCATCTATACGAAACTCCCCCTCCAAGCTGGGAACCTCTGCCAGTGTATCACGAAAACGTCCTTTTACATACGAATCTGGTTGTAACCAAGCCTTCATTTCATTCGAGAGCCATTTGTATCGCTGATCACTTTTTCGCGCCCACGGAAAAGTATCTGCATAAAGAGCTTCTTCTTGATGAAACCAAGGATAGCCTCCAAATATTTCGTCAGCGCATTCACCTGAAAGTACGACTGTTGTTTCCTTTTTCATTTCCACGCAAAAAAGATACAGCGAAGCGTCAATATCTGCCATACCAGGCAAGTCGCGGGCATAAACAGCGGTTTGGAGGGCTTGCACCAACTCGGGGGTATCAAACTCAATAAAATGGTGCTGGGTTCCTATATAATCGCTAACACGTTTAATCCATTGAGAATCTGAATCAGGTTGATAGGCATGGGCAGTGAAAAAGCGGTCATTATCTTTATAATCAATGGAGTAGGTATGAATCGTTCCTTTTCCTTGATGCTGATAATATCTTGCCGCAATAGCGGTGATAGCGCTGGAATCAAGTCCTCCTGAAAGCAGCATCGAGACAGGAACATCAGCAACGAGTTGACGTTCGATTGCATTTATGACTAAATCACGAATGGTATCGACGGTTGTCTCAAAATTGTCGAGATGCTCACGACTTTTCAAGCTCCAGTAGGATTGTGTAGTAAAGCCATTTGGAGAGTATATCCCATAGTAGCCAGGGCGTAACTCATGCATTCCTTTGAATACTCCGTGTCCAGGAGTGCGAGCCGGTGAAATAAGCAGTACCTCGGCTAAGCCTTCCCGATCAACAATAGGCTCAACCTCGGGGTGGGCAAGAATCGCTTTTATTTCTGAACCGAATAGAAACTGTCCATCTTTTTCTAGATAAAACAACGGCTTTACTCCCATTCGATCACGTGCGACAAATAAGTGATGCTCTTTTTCGTTCCAGATAGCAAATGCAAAAATACCGTTTAGTCGCTCCAGGCATTTTTCTCCCCATTCTACATAAGCCGTGAGTAATACCTCCGTATCTGAGTGGGAAGAGAATCGGTGACCACGGTCTAGCAATTCCTTGCGTAAATCTTCTGTATTGTACAATTCGCCGTTATACACAAGTGTGTAGCTTATCTCCCCATATCTTTTGGTCATGGGCTGAGTTCCGCCTTCAGGATCTACAACAATAAGACGACGATGTCCAAATACAACCCGATCATGAAAAAAATACCCCATACTATCTGGACCTCTGTGTTGAAGTGTCTTAGTCATTGCTTCTATAGTCTCTTGTTCATCTTTTACATTCCGCATAAAACTAGCCCAGCCTGCAATTCCACACATGATTTCTCACCCTTTCTCATCTGTGCTTTTCCATGTAAACGTAACTAAGCAAAACCGGTCATCTAGGCTCATCGTATGCAAAGCAGGCTAACATGGTACCCTGTCTCTTTTTTTAAAACAAACGATAAAAAAGTTCTTTTTCCTTTACAATGGCTGATCTTTGATGCGAATATGAAATATACATACATTTTATCCTTATTTTGGAGGTGCGGTTTGTGCGAGAGGTCATCTCGTGGTCAGAAACAGATGGATTTGTATCTTTTGTTCAAAATTGTCCAGATGCAGTCTTCATTTTTTCTTCAGACGGTACTATTTTGTATGCCAATCAGTCCTGGTATCAATTGGCAGGGAATTGTTTTTCTGACGAATTCGAAGTAGCCATTGATGTATATCTACTTCGATGTAAACAAGGGATAGTGAACATAGAGCCAAGTGTCATACAACCATTGAGTACCAATCATGAGCCTTATATCATTCAAATTCCTCATAAGAAAGGGTGGATGATGGACGTTTCGTTTACGCTTTTTCCGATGAAATGGTATAAAGGAAAAGCGGCTGTGGGGGCTCTTGTGCGAGATGTAACAGAGCAAAAGCTAAGACAGAGGAAGCTGGAGGAATTGGAGCAGAGCCTCGATACCTTCATTACGTACACACGGGATGCGATTTTTCTCATTTCACCGGACTTTAAAATATTGCGTATGAGCAATTCATTTCAGATCATGACCGGATATTCTCCTCAGGAGCTGTATGACAATCCTAGAATCCTACTTCCTGATGCTGTTGCGCTACAAGAACAGAAGCTGCATTTTGATTACGTTGTAAAAACGGGAAAACCTGTATTATTTCATACGAAACGACGTCACAAGAAGGGGCATCTTCTTGAGATTTGCATGACTTACAAACCTATTTGCAAGAAAGATGCTGGCGTTATAGGCGTAATAGCGGTGATGCGCAATATTACAGAGCGTATTCAGGTTGAGACTGAATTACGAGATGCGAAAGAACTGTTGGAATCTTTCGTGAATAGCGTTTCTGATTGTATCGTGCTTATTGATTTAGATTGGAATATTTTAATGGTGAACCCTGCTTGTGAAAAAATGTATGGATACAGTTATGAAGAATTGCTTATGCATCAAGAAAATCTGCTAAAGCCAGTGATATTGCGAGGAATTATTGATAACACACAAAAGGCTATGGACGGAAAGATGGTTTTGGATGAGGAGAATTCATTTACTCATCGCAATGGACATCTTGTTCACACCCTATCATCCTATATTCCGATTCGAAATACGGAAGGAAAGATTTTGGCGGTCGCTTTAATTACGAGGGATGTAACGGAACAGAGGAGGATTGCGCAGGCATTAGGTGACAGTGAGGCAAAATATAGATTGATTTCCGAAAATATGACGGATCTTATTGCTATTTTGGATCGGAGTGGACGCTATATTTATGTGTCTCCTTCGTTTAAGACCATTTTAGGATATACACCGGAAAGCTTATTGGGAATGGATTATCGTAAATGGGTACATACCGATGACAGAGAGTTTTTGAAGCAGGGACGTAAACGATTAATCGCTGAAGGCAGCGTGATGCAAGTAGAGCTTCGCTATCGGTGTGCTTCAGGCGAGTGGATGTATTTGGAGGCTAATGGTACGCCAGTCTTTAATGGGGAAAAAAATTTAGAGCACTTTGTTTTTGTAGCCAGAAATATTACCGATCGGAAACAAGCAGAGGCCTTATTGCGTAACTCGGATAAGCTATCCCTTATTGGAGAGATGGCGGCAGGAGTTGCTCATGAAATTCGCAATCCGCTAACTGCGCTGCGAGGCTTTATTCAATTGTTACAAACTCAAACCAGTGAGCATGATTTTTATTTTGAAGTCATGATATCTGAATTAGATCGAATCAATTTTATTGTAAGCGAGTTATTAGTGTTAGCGAAGCCGCAAGTTCAGAATGTGAAGCAAAAAAATGTAGTCGATCTTGTTCGTAATGTAATGACGCTATTAGAGAGCCAAGCTTTGATGCATAATGTGATTTTTCAGCTTGAATGTAAAGAGCGGCCAATATTGATCACTTGTGAGGAAAATCAGATTAAACAAGTCTTTATAAATATCATGAAGAATGCAATGGAAGCAATGCCGAATGGTGGAATGATCTATATTACGGTAAAACAGGATGCTCAGATGGTGGATATATGTTTTCGCGATGAAGGATGCGGCATACCGGAAGATCGTGTTAGTAAACTTGGTGAGCCTTTTTATACTACAAAGGATAAAGGAACAGGGCTGGGCCTTATGGTTAGTAAAAAAATCATCAGGGATCATCAGGGCTCCATACTCATTGACAGTGTGATCAATCAAGGAACAACAGTGCATGTGAATGTACCTCTATCAAGTCTGAAACAATAATAAATAATGCTGACTAGCTAGCAACGAGAAACAGGGAAGGGAGGCGAGAAATTGCACATCGGTTGTCATGTAAGCGTACGTCAGGGATATACGGAAGCCGCACGGATCACGCAACGCTTGGGAGGGACTTGCTATCAGTATTTTCCTAAAAACCCGCGCAGTTTACAAATCAAATCATTCTCAAGACAGGATGCCCAACAATGTCGTGATTTTTGCAAGGAAAACGGGATTATTTCGATTGCCCACACACCATATCCGACTAATTTGTGTACAGAGGGAAGCGAGGAACAAGCGGCAATGGTGGCTTCCGTACGCAATGATTTGGAGATTGCGGACGCATGTGGCTCGATTGGCGTTGTTGTTCATTTTGGGCAATATAAAGGAAATCACCCTGATCCGTTATTTGGCTACCAATTGATGATTCGTTCGTTAAATGAAATTTTAGAAGGCTGGACAGGTAATGCACTTCTTTTACTTGAAAATAATGCTGGTCAGAAAAATAAGATGGGGATGACATTAGAAGAGCTTGTACAAGTGCGTGCATTGATCAATCGACCCGAGCTTGTCGGATTTTGCTTCGATACCTGCCATGCCTTTGCAAGTGGATTATGGACAGGAGGGAATTGGGAAGAGGTGCAGAAGCGAGGCGAGGAATTAGGATATTTTACTCATTTGAAGGCCGTTCATCTCAATGATTCTCGCTATCCTACCGGTTCTTATCGTGATCGTCATGCTGATATTGGTTGGGGAGAGATCGGTGCTGATAGGCTAGGCGAATTGATTAGAAGTAGGGTTATTCGTGAGGTTCCCCTATTTTTAGAAACGCCTGAAGAACGACCGGGTGGGCATAAGTCAGAAATCGCTTTTGTCAAACAATTGTTTGCAAGTCCACAGTAGGATATGATTAGAGGGACCGTATTTCAGAACGGATTTTACGAGACAGAGGAGATATTATGACACGCACAATTAAAGTAACCATTCACAGCTTTGATAAAATCAAAGAAAATTTAGCTGACATTAATGAACTAAAACTTTATGAAGAAGCAAATGGCAAGGTCTTAGAAGCAGAAATTGAATCAGATGGCTATGCAATTGTAGATATTACAGAAGAAGATTACATTGAATTAGCTCCAGAAGAATATGAGCTAATGATTATGGAATGGAAAGTGGCTGGCAAAATCGACGAGCTGATTTTAGAAACGATGTCAGACCCTAATGATGATAAGGCAATGCTATATCGTGGTGTTGACCCTATTGGAACTGTAAAAATAGAGCCCGTTTCCCTACCGAAAAAGCTGGTTGAGCAATTAGCAAAAGCTTGGTTTTCGACACCAAAACCAGCTATTGAACCGAAAATAAACGAAAAAGAGTAAAAGGAACATAGATGAGAAGCGTTTAGGTAAAGCATGATTAAAAAGAGGAGGGAAAGCCCTCCTTTTTTGATGATGAGTTTGATGAATTTTTTACCAAAAATAAAAGGGCGCCCATTGTGTTAGGGGCCCTTATTTTTCTTACATTTCCTCAGGAGCTTCCAATCCCAATAGACGGAGTCCTTCTTTTAGTACAACAATAACTGCTGCTACCAATTGTAGGCGAGCTTGTTTTACTTGTTCATCCTCTGCGACAATGCGGACATGCGCGTAGAATTTGTTGAAGGTTTGAGCCAGATCAATTACGTATTTTCCAATCTGCGAAGGATCGAATTGATCGCGAGCCTTTTCCAGAATGCTTGGGAACTGCAATAGAGTAGTAACGACTGCCCATGTTTCTGGACCCTCTAGAGCTTTATCTACTACTGTTACAGCTCCTGGCTGGTACCCACCTTTTTTCAATAGAGAGCAAGCGCGGGCATGAGTGTATTGAACGTAAGGCCCTGTTTCCCCTTCAAAAGTAAGCATTTCTTCCCAGGAAAAGTTGACATCGTTTAAACGGTAATTTTTCAAGTCATGGAAGATAACGGCACCTACACCAACTTGGCGAGCAACCTGTTCTTTATTTGCAAGAGAAGGATTTTTCTCTTGGATTACTTTAAGTACATCTGCGATTGCTTGAGACAATACTTCTTCCAACAGAACGACTTTCCCTTTGCGAGTGGACATTTTTTTACCGTCTTTTAACATCATGCCAAATGGAATATGATGCATATTGTTAGCCCAGTCATAGCCCATTTTTAGCAAGACCTTAAATAGCTGTTGGAAATGCAGGCGTTGTTCTCCGCCAACCACATATAATGCTTTTCCAAAATCATATTGCTCATGACGATACAAAGCAGCAGCAAGGTCGCGGGTTGCGTAAAGGGTAGCACCGTCACGTTTTTTAATTAAGCAAGGAGGCATGTCGTACTCATCCAGAGATACAACCATTGCGCCTTCGGATTCTGTTAACAATCCTTTTTCCTCTAATAAATCAACAACGCGATCCATTTGATTATTGTAGAATGCTTCTCCATTGAAGGAGTCAAAGGATACGCCCATTAATTCATAGATCTTTTTAAATTCTTGTAAGGATTCGTCGCGGAACCATTGCCATAATTGCTGGGCTTCTTGATCGCCGTCCTCTAATTTCTTGAACCATTCACGACCTTGATCTTCCAGTGTTGGATCGTTTTCTACTTCTTCATGGAAGTGTACATACAGCTTGAGCAATTCTTTAATAGGCTCAGCTTTTACTTTATCTTCATCGCCCCATTTTTTATAGGCAACAATCAGTTTACCAAATTGTGTACCCCAGTCCCCCAAGTGATTGATGCGAACTGGCTGATAGCCATGCTTTTCCATGATGTTTGCAAGTGCATTCCCGATAACGGTTGAGCGCAAATGCCCCATCGAGAAGGGTTTAGCAATGTTTGGAGAAGATAAGTCGATTGGTACCTTTTTACCAGCACCAACATTAGTTGCACCATATGCAGACCCTTGCTCTAGAATCGTTTTAATACAAGAGGTCATAACGCTGGTTTGATTATAAAACAAATTGATGTATGCATTTGTCACCTGTACATCCTGTAAGAAAGGCAGAGAAATCTTAGAAGCTAGCTCCGTTGCAATCATTGGTGGTGCCTTGCGCAGAGCTTTAGCTAATTGGAAGCAAGGGAAGGCTAAATCACCCATTTGTGGGTTAGGAGGAGTTTCGAGCATGCCAAGGACACGTTCGCAGGAAAAATCCTCTACGCCCATTTCAGTTAGAGCAGCAGAGATTTGTTCAGCTACTAGTTGTTTGTAATTCATGTTTATTTCATCCTTTCTTTTTAATCAACATAAATTTTCAGGGAATATGTAATCATTCCGTGGAGAAGTGGGATACATCATAAATATAACCATAGGGTATACAAGCACAGAGCGCTTTGATTAGATACAGCGTAAGATTGTTCAAAGCAACAACAGCAAAAAACCCCCCGTCTCTTTTGGATAGATATCAGTAAAAATCAATCCGTAAAGAGACGAGAGGTTATTTTATCATACTCCCGCGGTGCCACTCTTCTTGTTCTTTTCAATTAGACCAATAAATGATCGTAATTGGAAAAAACCTGCTTGATAGCTGTAACGGGCAAACCCGGCAAGCTCTATACATTGTCAATAGACAAGATTCAAGCTGCGTCTCCGAGGTGCGCTTCATCATGGCCGTTCTATCAGGCTTCCACCAATCCTGACTCGCTAGTAGCACGAACCATCATTACTCTCCTCATCATCGAGTACATGGCTATATAGCGTCTAGTATACCCAACAAAAGGCATTCTAGCAAGCAAGGTTTATCATTGGTTCTTTTTTTGCTGATCCCATTGTGGAAAATAATATTTGGTAAGGGCTTCTTTATCAGCGGCAGAGGCGAATAGTTGTTTGTATTGCCGTAAGGAATCAAGGAGCGCACGTTCTGCTCTTGCTTCTTCCTCATTCAAAAAATTTTCAGTAGGGTCAAATGCTAATAAACGATCATCTTTTCCCGTACGCCAATATGCGGTACGCCAACATTCAGGATAATGATATGCTTCCTCACCAAATAAAAGACCCACGACTTGATCAGTGGATAAAGGAAGATAGAATTCATAGGTTTCATGATTACCTCCTGCCATAAGATCAAGGTGGCAAGTTTGGTAATGCAAATAGTGCTGTTCACTCTCATGATGTTTTACGACAGTGTAGATCTCAAAGTCCGTCTCTTCTAGTACCTTTACTGGAATCAATGGGCCCTGAAACACAGATGTATGTAAATATGCTAGTTTGTTTCCCATGAAAAACCTCCATCTATCTTCCTTTTTATCCTAGCAAAGGTTCATTATCTCTACAAGCGAAGGAAGGAATGGATAAGAGATGAAAGGGGCATGTGCCTGCCCCTTCCCCTCTCCTATATTGGTGAGTGTACAAACCTGAGTAATGTTTTTTGGTTTCCTTATGGAGGTATGAAACATTGTAGAATCATGTAGAGGTGGACACAGATAAAAAAGAGCGTAACCGAATTCAGGTTTGCCGGTGAAAGAGCTTCTTATATTTTAGCAGCAGCCGCAAGAAATAATGACCAGTAGGATGAACAGCACTAAAATGAAGCTGAAATTATCACCGAAGAAATTTCCGCAGTAAGATGTACTCATGAAAGAATTCCTCCTTAATGGTTATATGTTTGAAGGTGTCGCTGCTTCGTTGCTAGTTATCGCAGCCGCAGCTTATGATTACCAGCAGAATGAACAACACTAGGATGAAGCAAAAACTCCCGCCTCCCCAGTTACCGCAAAACGATGTACTCATCTGGCAATTCCTCCTTCGCATTGTTATTCTACAGTCTATACATATCTGTCTATCTGGTGTGGGCTTACGCCTAGGGAAAGCAAAATTGGGCAGCAGGCTATAAAAAAATAAAAGATTGGGAGATAATCCATTGACGCCAATAATATCTGAATGTTAAGATACCTGTATTCAAAAGATGAACAAAGCGTCATATTGATTTCTAACTAAATATGATTTCTCTTATCTAGAGAGGCGGAGGGACTGGCCCGAAGATGCCTCGGCAACCGATAGATCAGGTGCCAATTCCAGCAGGGCTGTTTGCCTTGAAAGATAAGAGGGGATAAGTTCCTACTTAACGAACATAAGTAATCCTCTTCTTGCTTTCAGGCAGGAAGGGGATTTTTTTATTTGCCAAGTCTAATGGAGATTACGGAGGGGTATGGGGGATGAACAAACCAACATTGCAAGAGCAGCTAGCACGAAAAATATTGATACTCGATGGTGCAATGGGAACGATGCTACAGCAGGCTAATCTCACAGCGGACGATTTTGGCGGTGAGGAATATGAAGGCTGCAACGAACTATTGAATGTAACAAGACCAGATGTCATCCGGCATATTCATGCTACCTATTTTGAAGCAGGTGCTGACATTGTGGAAACAAACACATTTGGAGCAACAGATGTTGTTTTGGCAGAGTATGACATAGCAGATCGAGATTATGAACTTAATCTGGCGGCTGCACGTATTGCTAAAGAAGTAGCAGATGAATTTAGCGCGGAGTCATGGCCACGTTATGTAGCAGGTTCTATGGGGCCCACTACGAAAACCCTTTCGTTAACAGGGGGCGTTACATTTGAGCAATTAATTCATGCGTACTATCGCCAGGCTAAAGCATTGATGGAAGGTGGGGTAGATGTATTACTGTTGGAAACCTCGCAGGACACATTGAACGTAAAAGCTGGCGGCATTGGCATACGTCAGGCATTTCAGGAGCTTGGCTATGAGCTGCCTATCATGATTTCTGGAACAATCGAACCGATGGGCACGACTCTGGCAGGTCAAAACATCGAGGCCTTTTGCGTGTCGATTGAACATCTCAAACCGATCACGATTGGTCTGAATTGCGCGACAGGTCCGGAGTTCATGCGTGATCATTTACGAACCTTATCTGATCTGGCTTTGTGTGGAATCAGTTGTTATCCCAATGCAGGTTTACCTGATGAGAATGGTCATTATCACGAGTCACCGCAGGGGTTAGCAATGAAAATGAAAGCATTTGCGGAAAAGGGATGGCTTAACGTAGCGGGTGGTTGTTGTGGTACCACACCCGAGCATATTCGTGCGCTACACGAAGCATTGCAAGGTATTACACCACGAGAAAATAAAAAGTCTCATGCAGCTGCTGTATCAGGCATTGAGGTGCTCTATGTTGAGGACGACAATCGCCCTATTTTTGTAGGGGAGCGTACCAACGTGATTGGATCTAAGAAGTTCCGTGACTTGATTGCTGCTGGCCAATTCGAGGAAGGATCAGACATAGCACGGGCACAAGTAAAACGAGGAGCCGCTGTTATAGATATTTGTTTAGCAGACCCTGACCGTGATGAGTACGAGGATATGGAGAAATTTCTTCCATACGTAAGCAGAAAGGTAAAAGCACCGTTGATGATCGATTCCACGGATAAAAAGGTAGTGGAGCTGGGCTTGAAATATTCTCAGGGGAAGGCAATCATTAATTCGATTAATCTAGAAGATGGTCTAGATCGTTTTGAAGAGGTTGTACCATTGATTCATAAATATGGAGCGGCCGTGGTTGTCGGGACCATTGATGAAGCGGGAATGGCAATCACTCGTGAACGAAAGCTGGAGGTAGCTACACGTTCCTATGATTTGTTGGTAAATCAGTTTGGAATTAATCCGCAGGACATTATTTTTGATGCTCTTGTATTTCCGGTAGGAACAGGCGATGAGCAATACATTGGTTCAGCACAGGAAACGATAGAAGGTATCCGCCTTATTAAACAACATTTCCCATTATCTAAACAAATTCTGGGTGTGAGCAATGTTTCCTTTGGATTACCCCCGGCAGGTCGTGAGGTTTTAAATGCGGTCTTTTTATATCACACAACATTAGCCGGGCTTGATTACGCGATTGTTAACACCGAAAAGATAGAACGTTATGCTTCGATTTCTGAAGAGGAACGCAAGCTGGCAGAGGACTTGTTATTTCATACAAACGATGAAACCTTAGCAACGTTTACTGATTTTTATCGGCAGAAAAAGAAAGAGGTTGTAAAAGAGGTATCCAATCTGACGTTAGAAGAACGTTTAGCTAATTATGTGGTGGAAGGCTCGAAGGACGGATTAACCCCAGATTTAACCCTCGCTTTGGAAAAATATGAGCCGCTTGATATTATTAATGGTCCACTTATGAAAGGGATGGAAGAGGTTGGTCGCCTGTTTAACGGGAACCAATTGATTGTAGCAGAAGTGCTGCAGAGTGCAGAGGTCATGAAGGCGTCAGTTGCCTTTTTGGAACCGCATATGGAAAAGTCTGAGTCAACCGTAAAAGGAAAAATCTTGTTAGCTACTGTTAAAGGCGATGTCCACGATATAGGTAAAAACCTAGTGGAGATCATTTTATCCAATAATGGCTATGAGGTAGTTAATTTAGGGATTAAAGTTGCACCGGAGCAGTTGATTGCTGCGTGTCATCAGGAAAAACCAGATGCAATTGGTCTTTCAGGTTTATTAGTAAAATCAGCGCAGCAGATGGTGATTACTGCGCAGGATTTGCGAAGCTCTGGCATTGATGTACCGCTGATGGTTGGAGGAGCGGCGCTCACCCGTAAATTTACGACAAATCGAATTGCTCCTGAATATGAAGGCATCGTTTTATACGCAAAAGATGCGATGGATGGCCTGGACCTAGCTAATAAATTGCAAGATCCGCAAGCTCGACTGAAGCTGGTAGAAGAATTACAAGCGCAAGCGACAGTCAACCAAGCTCAAATAAAAGAAAAAGCTAGCGAATCAGTTGTTATTCCACAGCCCGAAATGATTCGCTCTGCGACAAGCATTACAACACCGGTCTATGTAGCACCTGATTTGGAGCGCCATGTCTTGCGCAACTATCCGATTAACCATCTGCGTCCTTACGTTAATTTACGAATGCTGCTTGGAAAGCATCTTGGCATCAAGGGCAATGTCGATAAATTAATCGAATCAGGCGACAAGAAAACGACCGAATTATATGAAATTGTAGATGATTTGCTAAATGAAGCGATCCGTAGTCAGATTTTGCAGGCGAATGGAATGTATCAATTCTTTCCGGCTCAATCTTTTGGCAATGACATCCTGATC